>NZ_LR134417.1:0-30000 GCF_900637865.1 Legionella adelaidensis | reverse complement strand
GGTGCGGAGAAGTCATTAATGCCCGGCTTCCAGGAAAAGCCTCTAAGCGACAGCTTATAGAGAACCGTACCGTAAACCGACACAGGTGGACAAGTAGAGAATACTAAGGCGCATGAGAGAACTCGGGTGAAGGAACTAGGCAAAATGGTACCGTAACTTCGGGAGAAGGTACGCCCTTGTTGGTGAGATACTTGCGTATGGAGCTGATGAGGGCCGCAGAGACCAGGTGGCTGCGACTGTTTATTAAAAACACAGCACTCTGCAAATTCGTAAGAAGACGTATAGGGTGTGACGCCTGCCCGGTGCCGGAAGGTTAATTGATGGGGTTATCTTCGGAGAAGCTCCTGATCGAAGCCCCGGTAAACGGCGGCCGTAACTATAACGGTCCTAAGGTAGCGAAATTCCTTGTCGGGTAAGTTCCGACCTGCACGAATGGCGTAACGATGGCCACACTGTCTCCACCCGAGACTCAGTGAAATTGAAATTGCGGTGAAGATGCCGTATACCCGCGGCTAGACGGAAAGACCCCGTGAACCTTTACTACAGCTTTGCACGGGACTTTGACAATAACTGTGTAGGATAGGTGGGAGGCTAAGAAGTCAGGACGCTAGTTCTGATGGAGCCGACCTTGAAATACCACCCTGTTGTTGTTGAGGTTCTAACTTGGACCAGTAATCCTGGTTGAGGACAGTGTATGGTGGGTAGTTTGACTGGGGCGGTCTCCTCCCAAAGAGTAACGGAGGAGCACAAAGGTACCCTCGGTACGGTCGGACATCGTACCAAGAGTGTAAAGGCAAAAGGGTGCTTGACTGCGAGAGTGACGGCTCGAGCAGGTACGAAAGTAGGTCTTAGTGATCCGGTGGTTCTGAATGGAAGGGCCATCGCTCAACGGATAAAAGGTACTCCGGGGATAACAGGCTGATACCGCCCAAGAGTTCATATCGACGGCGGTGTTTGGCACCTCGATGTCGGCTCATCACATCCTGGGGCTGTAGCAGGTCCCAAGGGTATGGCTGTTCGCCATTTAAAGTGGTACGCGAGCTGGGTTTAGAACGTCGTGAGACAGTTCGGTCCCTATCTGCCGTGGGCGTAGGAAAATTGAGAGGAGCTGCTCCTAGTACGAGAGGACCGGAGTGGACGAACCTCTGGTGTACCGGTTGTGACGCCAGTTGCATTGCCGGGTAGCTAAGTTCGGACGGGATAACCGCTGAAAGCATCTAAGCGGGAAGCCTCCCTCGAGATGAGTTTTCCCATGAAGCCCGTTGAAGACGACGACGTTGATAGGCGAGGTGTGGAAGCGCAGTAATGTGTGAAGCTAACTCGTACTAATTGGCTGATTGTCTTGACCATATAACCTGAATTGTTTTGTAGCAGGTTATGCTAATCGCTAACCCATTTCTTCTACCGTGGATTAAGCATCCACAAACCAGTTTTCCTGGCGAGCATAGCCGTTTGGAACCACCTGATCCCATCTCGAACTCAGAAGTGAAACATTCGCGCGCCGATGATAGTGTGGGGTTTCCCCATGTGAAAGTAGGTCATTGCCAGGGCTTTTTTCTTAAAGCCGATGTAGGTTGAGCTATGGGCTCAACATCCCCGCGTAGTTTAGCGGGACCATTTAATGTTCATGTGCTGGCGTAGCTCAGTTGGTAGAGCAACTGACTTGTAATCAGTAGGTCCCGGGTTCGATTCCTGGTGCCAGCACCACCCCTATAAGGCTGTCACACAGTTAAGCTATTGACTTTAATCATTCCATGAAAGACAATGGCGTTCTTTTTGGAGGGGTTCCCGAGCGGTCAAAGGGATCAGACTGTAAATCTGACGGCTCAGCCTTCGAAGGTTCGAATCCTTCCCCCTCCACCATTCTAGAGACTAGAAGGGTATAGAGAAAGTAGTAAGCGGGTGTAGTTCAATGGTAGAACCTCAGCCTTCCAAGCTGATTGTGTGGGTTCGATTCCCATCACCCGCTCCATTTAAGGAATTATTAATTTTACAGTCTGTGCTGTTAAGCCCACATAGCTCAGGCGGTAGAGCACTTCCTTGGTAAGGAAGAGGTCGCTGGTTCGATTCCAGTTGTGGGCACCATAAATAAATATTAATTAATGGGGGAGTTTTCCGATGGCGAAGGAAAAATTTGAGCGAAAGAAGCCACACGTAAATGTAGGCACGATTGGTCACGTAGACCATGGAAAGACGACGCTAACTGCGGCGATTACAACGATTATGGCGAAGAAGCATGGTGGTACTGCGAAGGCGTATGATCAGATTGATAATGCGCCGGAAGAGAGAGAGCGTGGTATTACGATTTCGACTGCACACGTAGAGTACGAATCAGATGCACGCCATTATGCGCACGTAGATTGCCCAGGCCATGCGGACTATGTAAAGAATATGATTACTGGTGCGGCGCAGATGGACGGAGCGATATTAGTAGTATCAGCGGCCGATGGTCCTATGCCACAGACACGTGAACACATATTGTTGTCACGTCAGGTAGGCGTACCGTACATTGTCGTATTTTTAAACAAGGCGGACATGGTAGATGACGCTGAGTTATTAGAATTGGTCGAGATGGAAGTACGTGATTTATTAAGTTCATACGACTTTCCTGGTGATGATATACCGATTGTTGTGGGTTCTGCGTTGAAAGCGTTGGAAGGTGATACCAGTGAGATTGGTGTACCTGCTATTGAGAAATTAGTAGCGACGATGGATTCGTACATACCTGAGCCAGTAAGAAACATAGATAAGAGTTTCTTGTTACCGATTGAAGACGTATTTTCTATTTCTGGACGCGGAACAGTAGTAACTGGTCGAGTGGAGAGTGGAATTGTCCACGTTGGAGACGAAGTAGAGATTGTTGGATTAAAAGATACTACGAAGACGACTTGTACTGGTGTTGAGATGTTTAGAAAGCTTCTTGACGAAGGACGAGCTGGAGATAACGTAGGTGTATTATTACGTGGAACGAAGCGTGACGAAGTGGAGCGTGGGCAAGTATTGGCGAAGCCAGGCAGCATTAAGCCACACACCAAGTTTGAAGCGGAAGTATACGTATTATCTAAAGATGAAGGTGGACGCCATACACCATTTTTCAATGGTTACCGTCCGCAATTTTATTTTAGAACGACTGACGTAACTGGAACCTGTGAATTACCGGAAGGAATTGAGATGGTAATGCCAGGCGACAACGTTCAGATGACAATTAGCTTGCACGCGCCGATTGCTATGGACGAAGGCTTGCGATTTGCTATTCGTGAAGGTGGCCGTACTGTAGGTGCTGGCGTAGTTGCTAAAATCATCGAGTAATCGATGCGAGGGTAAAACCTCAAGTGATTTTGCGGGGCAACCCGCAAAATGTTAATTTAGGCCAGTAGCTCAATTGGCAGAGTGGCGGTCTCCAAAACCGCAGGTTGGGGGTTCGATTCCCTCCTGGCCTGCCAACTATCAAATACGATATGAATAATATAGATAGACCAAAAAATAAATTATTAAATATACTATTATGGGTAGCAATTGTGTTAATCACTATCGCTGCCTTTTTTGTCACTTATTATTATCATTTTTCAGGTCCTATCATTGCATCGATTTGGCTTGGATGGTTGGTATTAACCTTGGGCATTGGGTTTTTTACAACGCAAGGCCAAAGTATTTTTTCCTTTGGGAAAGAATCTAAAATTGAATTACAAAAAGTGGTTTGGCCAACTCGCCAAGAAACAATCCAAACTACTTCAATAGTAATGATTATGGTGGCTGTTACTGGGTTTGTTCTTTGGGGAATAGACACGGTCATGATGTGGGCCATCGGTAAATTAACACATTTAGGTTGAATACGGTGGAAGATCAAAAATCTAAACAGTGGTACGTAGTGCATGCTTATTCAGGGTATGAGAATTTTGTCATGCGAGAAATTAAGTCACGCGCTGAACACCACCATCTAGAAGGCAAGATTGGCGAAGTAGTTGTACCTTCTGAAGAAGTGGTTGAAATGCGTGCGGGTCAAAAACGTAAAAGTACGCGTAAGTTTTTTCCAGGATATGTTCTCGTTAACATGGTAATGGATGACGAAACGTGGCATATGATTCGCGCAATTCCACGTGTTTTAGGATTTATTGGCGGTACAAGCCAAACCCCTACTCCTATTTCCGATAAAGAAGCCCAAGCTATTATGCAGCGTGTGGAAGAGGGAGTTACTAAACCGAAACCAAAAATTTTATTTGAGCCAGGTGAAGTGGTAAGAGTAAAAGAAGGACCGTTTGTTGATTTTAATGGAGTAGTTGAAGAAGTAAACTATGAAAAAAGTCGTCTACGGGTTGCAGTGCTTATATTTGGGCGCTCTACTCCAGTTGAATTAGAATTCAGCCAGGTAGAAAAGACATAAGTGGGTTCTCACATTAATTAATATGAGGATACGCTTCCAAAAAGATTGGAAGCATTAACCGGGGAGCTAAAGTAATTCGTGAAATAGCGCTATACCCAAATAGGAGTTGTTATGGCAAAAAAAGTCGAAGCATATATTAAACTACAAATTCCAGCTGGTAAGGCCAATCCAAGTCCTCCAGTAGGCCCTGCTTTAGGCCAACGTGGTGTGAATATTATGGAATTTTGTAAAGCATTTAACGCTGCTACTCAAAATATGGAGCAAGGTTTACCTACGCCAGTAGTAATTACAGTATACACGGATCGCAGTTTTACATTTGTAACAAAAACCCCTCCTGCATCTGTTTTGCTTTTGAAGGCAGCCGGAATTAAAAGTGGTAGCGGTACTCCCAATACAAAGAAAGTAGCTAAACTTCAACGCAAGCAGTTAGAGGAAATTGCCAAAACTAAAGAGCCAGATTTAACTGCAGCAAGTCTAGACGCAGCCGTTCGTAGCATTGCAGGAACAGCTCGCAGCATGGGTATTGAAGTTGAAGGTTTAGAATAAGGGGTTACCAAATGGCAAAGTTATCAAAAAAGCAGAAAGCGATTAGAGAAACAATAGTCCCTAATCAATTATACAAAGCAGCAGAAGCTGTACAAATTTTACAAAAATTTCAAACTAAGAAATTTAAAGAAGCAGTGGATGTAGCCATTAATTTGGGCGTTGACCCACGTAAATCAGACCAAGTAGTACGTTCGTCTACCAATTTACCAAAAGGTACTGGTAAAACTGTACGTGTTGCTGTTTTTGCTCAAGGTGAAAATGCTACCAAAGCAAAAAATGCCGGAGCTGATATTGTCGGATTTGAAGATTTGGCAGAGCAAATTAAAGGTGGCGTAATGGATTTCGATGTGGTGATTGCTACCCCAGATGCTATGCGAATCGTTGGTCAATTAGGACAAGTTTTAGGTCCTCGTGGGCTTATGCCAAATCCTAAAGTTGGTACAGTTACGACAAATGTTGAAGCTGCAGTTAAAGATGCCAAATCTGGTCAGGTACGTTACCGTACAGACAAAAATGGTATTATTCACTGTTCAGTTGGAAAAATTGATTTTAGTGCAGACGATATTATTGAAAATCTCAATGCATTAGTAGCTGATCTAAAAAAAGCAAAACCAGCTTCTTCAAAAGGTGTTTACATTAAGAAGATTACCTTATCCACTACGATGGGACCTGGATTACCTATTGATCCTGCATCAATTAACGTGTAATATAGCTACCCATTTTAAAAGGTTTCACGGCATAACTTCGGTTCATGCCGTCGAAGACCGCAGGTGCTAATGCTTAATACCCTGCGCAGACGGTGAACCGGCTCCGGGATCGCTCTGAGACGGCCACCATAACTATCAAATCATTGATTTGATTAACTGAGGAGGTCAGTAACGTGACGTTAACTTTAGCTGCAAAAAAAGCCGTAGTAGAAGAAGTAACAGCTGTTGCTTCAAAGGCTATTTCAGCAGTTGTTGCTGATTATCGTGGTTTAACTGTTAATCAAATGACGCAGTTACGTGCAGAAGCCCGTAAAGCAAATGTATATTTGCGAGTGGTGCCTAACACATTAACTCGACGAGCATTTGAAAAAACAGATTTTGCCTGTTTGAATGATTCTTTAGTTGGCCCTTTGTTTATCGCTTTGTCTATGGAAGCACCTAGCGATGCAGCACGCTTATTAAAAGATTTTTCTAAAAACTTTGACCGTCTTTCTATTAAGGCGTTATCAGTTGGCGGAAAATTATATAGTGCTGAGCAACTAGAAGCAGTTGCTAGTCTACCTACTCGTGAGGAAGCTCTAGCTAAGCTGATGTTTGTAATGAAAGCGCCAGTCGAGAAATTTGTTCGAACTCTTGCTGAACCGCATGCCAAGTTAGTAAGACTTATGGCTGCAGTGAAAGACAAGAAGGCAGCTGGTTAAACCGATAATTTACTATTTTATAATTTAGGAGCTAGAAATGGCTGTATCAAAAAATGAGATCCTGGAAACAATCTCCAATATGTCTGTAATGGAAGTTGTTGAATTAATCGAAGCAATGGAAGAGAAATTCAATGTTTCTGCCGCTGCTGCTGCAGTTGCAGTTGCTGCTCCTGCTGCTGGTGGTGCTGCCGCTGCTGCAGAAGAAAAAACTGAATTTGATGTTGTAATGACAAGCTTCGGTGACAACAAAGTAAACGTAATTAAAGCAATCCGCGGTATTACTGGTCTTGGCTTGAAAGAAGCGAAGGACTTAGTTGAAGGCGCTCCTTCTACTGTTAAAGAAGGCGTTTCTAAAGCGGAAGCTGCTGATATTAAGAAACAACTCGAAGAAGCAGGCGCTGCTGTCGAAGTTAAATAATTATATCAATTTTTATTTTTACCCAGCCATGTTTTCATGGCTGGGTTTACGTGTTTGAAGACTTTCAATAATTTTTAGAGGAAATACCATGGCCGAAGCAGTTGCTAAACCTCAATATACACATGCTGAGAAAAAACGATTTCGCAAGAGCTTTGGTAGACAAGCTGAGCAAATGCCCATCCCTAATTTGCTAGAGATTCAGCTTAAATCTTATAGCGATTTTTTAATTGCCGATCCAACTGCCGCTAATCAAGCAAGCACCGGTCTACACGCAGCATTTTCTTCTGTATTCCCTATTCAAAGTTTTTCTGGTAATGCCCGATTGGAATACATGAGCTACAGTTTAGGCGAACCCGCTTTCGACGTAAGAGAGTGTAAACTACGTGGATTAACCTATTCAGCCCCTTTACGTGTAAAAATTCGTTTGGTAGTTCTTGATAAAGATGCTCCTGGCGATCAAAAACCTATTAAAGATATTCGTGAGCAAGATGTTTTCATGGGTGAAATACCATTAATGACTGATGTAGGCACTTTTGTCATTAACGGAACCGAACGGGTTGTTGTTTCACAGTTACACCGTTCTCCTGGCGTTATTTTTGAGCATGATAAAGGCAAAACGCACTCTTCTGGTAAATTATTATATTCTGCTCGTATTATTCCTTACCGTGGTTCATGGTTAGACTTTGAGTTTGATCCCAAGGACTCTGTTTATGTACGTATTGACCGTCGTAGAAAATTACCGGTAACTATTTTATTACGTGCATTAGGCTACGAAACAGAAGAGATACTAGCCCAATTTTTCGAATCAACTGCTTGTAATATTAAAAATGGTGAATTTCATATTGAGCTTATACCTGCTCGTTTACGTGGCGAAATTGCCTCTTTTGATATTGTGGTACCCAAAACCGGTGAGATGATCGTTGAACAAGGTCGTCGTATTACTACCCGCCATATTAAGTTAATGGAAAAAAGTAATATGAAGGATTTAGTTGTTCCTACTGATTACCTAATTGGTAAAGTACTGGCTAAATCTATTATTAATAAAGAAACCGGTGAATCCTTAGCGCAGGCTAACGATGAGATTACTCCTGAATTGTTAGATGCTCTCATTGAGAATGGTATTCATCATTTTGACATGATTTATACGAATGATTTAGATCATGGTTCCTATATTTCAGATACTTTACGCGTTGATCCTACTAACTCTCAACTAGAAGCTTTAGTAGAAATTTATCGCATGATGCGTCCTGGCGAACCACCTACGAAAGAAGCTGCTGAAGCTTTATTTAAAAACCTATTTTTTGCAGAAGATCGCTATGATCTCTCCGCAGTGGGACGTATGAAATTTAACCGTCGTGTTGGACGAAAAGAAGATACTGGGCCAGGTACTTTAACTCAAGAAGATATTTTAGCTGTTATTAAAACGCTTATTGATATTCGTAATGGCATTGGAATGGTGGATGACATTGATCATTTAGGAAACCGACGCGTTCGTAGTGTTGGTGAAATGGCAGAAAATCAATTCCGTGTTGGGCTTGTTCGTGTTGAAAGAGCGGTAAAAGAGCGCTTGAGTCTTGCTGAATCCGAAAACTTGATGCCACAAGATTTAATTAATGCTAAACCCGTATCTGCTGCTATTAAAGAATTCTTTGGTTCAAGTCAGCTTTCCCAATTTATGGATCAAGTGAATCCTCTATCAGGTGTCACACATAAACGCCGTGTTTCGGCATTGGGGCCAGGTGGACTAACACGTGAAAGAGCAGGATTTGAAGTTCGCGACGTACATACTACCCATTATGGCCGTGTCTGTCCTATCGAGACGCCTGAGGGTCCGAACATTGGTCTTATTAACTCACTGTCTGTGTATGCGCGCACGAACCAATATGGTTTTATTGAGACGCCTTGTAGAAAAGTAATCGATGGTCGTGTTACGGATGAAATTGAATACATTTCTGCGATTGAAGAAGTGGATCAATATATTGCTCAATCGAATATTCCAGTGGATAAACATGGAAAAATTTTGGCAGATTTGGTTCCTTGCAGACACCAGAACGAGTTTGCATTAACTACTCCAGATAAAATTAATTACATGGATATCTCTCCCAAACAGATTGTTTCTGTAGCGGCTTCTTTAATTCCTTTCTTGGAACATGATGATGCTAACCGTGCTTTGATGGGATCAAACATGCAACGTCAGGCAGTACCTACCTTACGTGCTGAGAAACCTTTGGTTGGAACCGGTATGGAACGTACAGTTGCTTCTGACTCCGGGGTATCAGTAGTTGCTAAACGAGGTGGAATAATCGATCTCGTGGATGCATCTCGTATTGTAGTTAGAGTTAATGATGATGAAACCTCTGCTGGCGAGACCGGAGTAGATATTTATAATTTAACTAAATATTTCCGTTCTAATCAGGATACCTGTATTAACCAAATTCCTATTGTTAAGAATGGAGACCGTATTAATCGCGGCGACATTTTAGCTGACGGCCCGTGTACAGATATGGGTGAGTTGGCTTTAGGGCAAAATTTGTTAGTAGCTTTCATGCCCTGGAACGGTTATAACTTTGAGGACTCTATTCTTATTTCTGAACGCGTTGTACAAGAAGACAGATTCACTACCATTCATATTGAAGAATTAACTTGTATAGCTCGAGATACCAAGTTAGGTACTGAAGAAATTACCTCGGATATACCGAACGTAGGTGAAGCGGCATTAGCGAACCTCGATGAATCAGGTATTGTTTATATCGGGGCTGAAGTGAGTGCCGGTGATATTCTGGTAGGTAAAGTTACGCCTAAAGGCGAAACGCAACTAACTCCTGAAGAAAAACTTTTACGTGCGATCTTCGGTGAAAAAGCTTCTGATGTGAAAGACTCTTCTCTACGTGTTCCTTCTGGTATGAATGGAACAATTATTGATGTGCAAGTTTTCACGCGTGATGGCCTGGATAAAGATGCACGCGCTAAAAGCATTGAAGAAGAGCACTTGGCTCGTGTTCGTAAAGACTTAATTGACGAGCGTCGCATTCGCGAAGAAGACATTTATCAACGTGTTTATAATTTACTCTTAGATAAAACGGCTACGGGCGGCCCAGGAAGTTTGAAATCTGGTTCAAAAATTACTGCTGCTTATTTAGACAAAACAGATCGTGAAAAGTGGTTTGATATTCGTTTAGAAGATGATGTTGCTAGCCAACAATTGGAACAATCTTCCAAGCAATTAGAGTTATTAGCAAAAGAAATTGAAAAACGATTTAACGATAACCGCAAGAAAATTGTACAAGGTGATGATCTTGCTCCTGGTGTACTTAAGATTGTTAAGGTTTATCTTGCTGTTAAACGCCGTATCCAGCCTGGTGATAAAATGGCCGGACGACATGGTAACAAAGGGGTAATTTCCATAGTAGTGCCAATGGAAGATATGCCTTATATGGAAGATGGTACTCCGGTAGATATCGTTTTAAATCCATTAGGCGTTCCTTCTCGTATGAATATAGGCCAGGTGTTAGAAACTCACTTAGGCTTGGCAGCGAAGGGATTAGGCTTACGTATTGGAGAGATGATAGATTCCAAGCGTAAATCGTCTGAAATTAAAGAATACTTAACTAAAATATATAACCACGATGGCGAAAAGCGTATTGATTTAAATAATCTTGATGAAGATGAACTAAAAACTTTAGCTAATAACCTGCGCGCTGGTGTTCCTATGGCAACACCGGTGTTTGACGGTGCTAGCGAAGCAGAGATTAAATCTATGCTGCAATTAGCTGGTATGCCTTCTGATGGTAAAACAACTTTATATGATGGTAGAACTGGTCGAAAATTCGATAATCCGGTAACAGTTGGGTATATGTACATGCTCAAATTGAACCACTTGGTCGATGATAAAATGCATGCTCGTTCCACAGGATCATACAGCTTGGTTACCCAGCAACCGTTGGGTGGTAAAGCACAGTTTGGTGGTCAGCGCTTCGGGGAAATGGAGGTATGGGCTTTAGAAGCCTATGGTGCTGCTTATACATTACAAGAAATGTTGACTGTAAAATCAGACGATGTTGGTGGAAGAACAAAAATCTACAAAAACATTGTCGACGGTGATCACCGTATGGATCCTGGCATGCCGGAGTCTTTCAATGTATTGCTGAAAGAAATTCGCGCATTGGGAATTGATATCGAGCTTGAGCACGATTAATCATTATTGAATTGACTGCATTTTGGAGAGAAAACTTGGCTACTCTAAGCAACGAACCAATTAGAAAACCACCGGTAATGAGTGATCTGCTAGGCATGCTCAAACAACAAGGCCAGAGTGAAGAGTTTGATGCAATACGCATTGCATTGGCTTCACCGGAATTAATCCGTTCTTGGTCTTATGGTGAAGTTAAAAAGCCGGAAACAATTAATTATCGTACATTTAAGCCGGAACGTGATGGCTTATTCTGCGCTAAAATCTTTGGTCCTGTTAAGGACTATGAATGCTTATGTGGTAAATATAAACGCCTTAAACACCGCGGCGTGATATGTGAAAAGTGCGGCGTAGAGCTCGCATTAGCTAAAGTACGTCGGGAACGTATGGGGCATATTGAATTGGCCAGTCCTGTCGCCCACATATGGTTTTTAAAATCACTACCATCCCGTATCGGTTTGTTATTAGATATGACCTTGCGTGATATTGAGCGCGTGCTTTACTTTGAAGCATTTGTGGTGGTTGACCCTGGTATGACCGAATTAGAGCGTGGTCAACTTCTCAATGATGAAGCGTATTTAGAAGCTATGGAGCAGTATGGCGATGAGTTTGATGCACGTATGGGTGCAGAAGCAATCCGCGATTTGCTCAAGCAAATTGATCTTGACGAGGAAGTCCAATCTTTACGTGAAGAGTTACCTACAACGAACTCCGAAACTAAAATTAAGAAAATTACTAAACGTCTTAAATTGCTGGAAGCTTTTCAGGAATCTGGCAATAAGCCAGAGTGGATGATTATGAGCGTATTGCCCGTATTACCGCCTGACTTACGTCCCTTAGTTCCTTTAGACGGTGGTAGATTTGCTACTTCTGATTTGAATGATCTTTACCGTCGTGTCATTAACCGTAATAACCGACTAAAACGTTTGTTGGATTTAAATGCCCCCGATATTATCGTGCGTAACGAAAAACGTATGCTACAAGAGTCGGTTGATGCTCTTTTAGACAACGGTAGACGAGGACGTGCGATTACTGGCACTAATAAGCGACCATTAAAATCATTAGCAGATATGATTAAAGGTAAGCAAGGTCGTTTCCGCCAAAACCTTCTTGGTAAGCGGGTAGACTATTCTGGTCGTTCTGTAATTGTGGTAGGGCCAACCTTACGTCTGCATCAATGCGGATTGCCTAAAAAAATGGCGCTTGAGCTATTTAAGCCTTTTATATTTTCTAAATTAGAGTTTAGGGGCTTAGCGACTACTATTAAAGCTGCTAAAAAAATGGTAGAGCGTGAAGAGCCGGTAGTTTGGGATATTTTAGAAGATGTTATTCGCGAGCACCCTATTCTTCTAAACCGCGCGCCTACACTACACCGTTTGGGTATTCAAGCATTTGAACCTGTATTAATTGAAGGTAAAGCGATTCAATTACATCCGTTAGTGTGTACAGCATACAATGCCGACTTCGACGGGGACCAAATGGCGGTACACGTACCATTAACTATCGAAGCGCAGTTAGAAGCCCGCTCATTAATGATGTCCACTAATAATATCTTATCTCCCGCGAGTGGTGAGCCGATTATTGTTCCTAGCCAGGACGTGGTTTTAGGGTTGTACTACTTAACACGCGAGCGGCTAAACGCTAAAGGTGAAGGCAAAATATTTTCAAACTTCCAGGAAGCTCAGAATTTTTATGAAGCAGGCCTTGTAGATATTCATGCAAAAGTAAAAATTCGTATGCCTGATGAAAGTGGAAAAGAAGGACAGTTTCAGCTGGTAGAAACAACGGTAGGCCGGGCTATTTTGGCCGATATATTGCCTAAAGAGATGCCATTTTCAACCATCAATAAAGTAATGAATAAGAAAACTATCTCCAAAGTGGTAGATAGCTGTTATCGGAGCTTTGGGTTGAAAGAAACGGTTATCTTTGCGGATCAATTAATGTATATGGGTTTCAAATATGCAACCCGCGCCGGAGCTTCGATCGGAATTGAAGATATGGAAATTCCTGAAGACAAGGCAAGCATTATTGAGCAGGCAGATAATGAAGTTCGTGAGATCGAATCGCAATACCGTTCTGGTCTTGTAACGAATGGTGAGCGCTACAATAAAGTAATTGATATTTGGTCACGTACAAACGAAATGGTGGCCAAGTCGATGATGGCAAAAATCGCTACGGAAGAAGTGGTCGATAAAGGCGGCAAAAAAGTACGCCAAGATTCATTCAATCCTATTTTCATGATGGCCGACTCAGGTGCTAGAGGCTCTGCTGCTCAGATTAGACAGCTTGCAGGTATGCGGGGATTGATGGCAGCGCCAGATGGTTCGATTATTGAAACTCCTATTACGGCGAACTTCCGCGAAGGTCTCAATGTATTCCAATACTTTATTTCTACTCACGGAGCACGTAAAGGTTTGGCCGATACCGCATTGAAAACTGCTAACTCCGGGTATTTAACTCGAAGATTAGTAGACGTAGCGCAGGACGTTGTTATTACTGAAGATGATTGCGGCACGGAGAAAGGCATTCTCATGCAGCCATTAATTGAAGGTGGCGACATTGTAGAGCCATTGCATGAGAGAGTATTAGGCCGTGTTGTTGCTATGGATGTATATGTTCCTAATCAAAATGAACCCGTAGTTACGGCAGGGACCTTATTAGACGAAAAATGGGTTGAACATTTAGAAAAGATTGGTGTGGATCAAGTATATGTTCGCTCACCAATTACTTGCGAAACCCGTTTTGGTTTATGTGCCAAGTGTTATGGTCGTGATTTAGCACGCGGGCATCTCGTTAATACCGGTGAAGCAGTAGGTATTATCGCTGCTCAGTCAATTGGGGAGCCAGGTACACAGTTAACTATGCGTACCTTCCATATCGGAGGAGCTGCATCACGAGCAACTGCTGCAAATAATATTCAAATAAAGAACAAGGGTATTATTCGCTTACACAATATTAAAACAGTTACACACGCAAATGGTAATTTGGTGGCCGTGTCCCGTTCAGGAGAAGTAACGATTGCTGATGAATTTGGACGTGAACGTGAGCGCTATAAATTACCGTATGGCGCGGTATTGTCAGTCCACGACAACTCCAAAGTTGAAGCGGGTCAAGTAATCGCCAATTGGGATCCACATACTCACCCTGTAATATCAGAAGTGAGCGGTAAATTGAAATTTGTGGATTTGGTTGAAGGCGTTACCATGAATCGTCAAACTGACGATTTAACCGGCTTAAGTAACATCGTGGTTATTGATGCTAAACAACGCGGTACAGCGGGTCGTGACTTAAAACCAATGGTTAAGTTGGTATCAGATGAAGGTGATGATATATATCTCGCCGGTACCAATGTGCCAGCGCAATACTACCTACCTGTAGATGCTATCATCAATTTTGAAGATGGTAGTGCTGTAGGCGTTGGGGATGTAATTGCTCGTATTCCACAAGAGCGTTCGAAAACAAGAGATATTACCGGGGGTCTTCCACGCGTTGCTGATTTGTTTGAAGCAAGAAAACCAAAAGATTCTGCAGTTATGGCAGAAATCTCTGGGGTAGTGAGCTTTGGAAAAGAAACAAAAGGGAAGCGACGTTTAATTATTACTGCTTCAGAGCACGAAGCACACGAAGAATTGATACCAAAATGGCGTCATATTTCTGTGTTTGAAGGTGAGCATGTAGAAAAAGGGGAAACGGTAGCCGAGGGGCCACCTAATCCACATGATATTCTACGTCTCTTGGGCGTGGGTGCATTAGCAAATTATATTGTTAATGAAGTCCAAGATGTATATCGCTTGCAAGGGGTAAAAATTAACGACAAACACATTGAAACCATCGTTCGTCAAATGTTACGCAAGAGAAATATTACCTTTGCTGGAGACTCTAAGTTCTTAATAGGAGAACAAATAGAAGAAACGGCAATGTTACAAGAAAATGATAAACTGATTGCTGAAGGAAAAATGCCAGCTGATGGTACGCCAATCTTACTGGGTATCACCAAAGCTTCATTAGCAACAGAATCATTTATTTCTGCCGCCTCATTCCAAGAAACCACCCGCGTTCTTACCGAAGCAGCAGTAAGTGGAAAATTAGATGAGTTACGTGGTCTAAAAGAAAACGTTATGGTAGGAAGATTGATACCAGCCGGAACTGGGTATACGTATCATCAAACACGTAAAGCTAAGCGTGCAAAAGCAGCTGGAAGTGAGCATGCTACGCACACAGTAACCGCAATTGATGTTGAGCATGCTTTAAGCGAAGCATTGAATGCAGATAATAGAGAAGAGCATTAAGACCGATTTTATATGCAAAGAAGGCTATTTCAGCAAGTTTGAACTTGACAAACTTGCTGGACCTATATAGAATCCGGCCTCCTTATGCATACGAAATAATCTTAAGCAAAGTTCGGAGTTAATAATAAATGGCTACTATTAATCAGTTGGTAAGAAAGCCTCGTGTGGACGCAAAACGCAAAAGTTCTGTCCCTGCGCTAGAATCTTGCCCGCAACGTCGAGGGGTATGCACCCGTGTTTATACAACAACACCTAAAAAGCCTAATTCAGCTATGCGTAAGGTTGCGCGTGTTCGTTTAACTAACGGGTTCGAAGTTACATCATATATTGGTGGTGAAGGCCATAACTTACAAGAACACTCTGTGGTACTTATTCGTGGTGGTCGTGTTAAAGACTTACCAGGTGTTCGCTATCACACAGTTCGCGGAAGTTTAGATACTTCTGGGGTTAATGATCGTAAACAAGGTCGTTCTAAATACGGAACAAAAAAACCAAAAGATAAGAAATAATCTGATTGTGGGAAACTAGACATGCCTAGAAGAAGAGAAGTACCAAAAAGAGAAATTCTGCCAGACCCAAAACATCACAGTGAATTGCTTGCAAAATTCATTAATGTGCTAATGGTCAGCGGAAAAAAATCGACTGCTGAGAAAATTATTTATGGTGCGCTTGATGTACTAGATGAGCGTATTAAGAAATCCAAAAAATCTGAAGAAGACAGCGGTGAGACCGGAACTGGCGCAGGCGGCGTTCTTAATTATTTTGAGCAAGCCTTGGAAAATGTGCGTCCTACTGTTGAAGTACGTTCACGTCGCGTGGGTGGTGCTACTTATCAAGTCCCAGTAGAAGTTCGCATGGACCGTAGTGTTGCCTTGGGTATGCGTTGGATTGTACAAGCAGCCCGTTCCCGTGGTGAGAAAGGAATGATGCAGCGCTTAGCAGGCGAATTAATTGATGCCTTTGAAAGTAAAGGCGCGGCCGTTAAGAAAAGAGAAGAGACCCATAGAATGGCAAAAGCTAACCAAGCATTTGCGCATTTTAGATGGAATTAAGAGAGAGGACAGCAGTGTCAACTACACCTTTAGAATTATACCGAAATATTGGTATCGCCGCCCACGTAGATGCTGGTAAAACAACTACCACTGAGCGTGTATTATTTTATACAGGTACTTCCCACAAGATGGGTGAAGTACATGATGGCGCGGCCACTATGGACTGGATGGTGCAAGAGCAAGAGCGCGGAATTACAATTACCTCTGCGGCAACTACTTGTTACTGGTCTGGCATGGATAAACAATATGCTAAGCATCGTATTAATATTATTGATACTCCAGGGCACGTTGACTTCATGATTGAAGTTGAGCGATCGCTCCGAGTATTGGACGGTGCTGTGGTTGTGTTCGATTCTGTTTCTGGTGTAGAGCCCCAATCTGAGACTGTATGGCGTCAATCAGATAAATACGGCGTACCACGTATAGTGTTCGTAAATAAAATGGACCGTATGGGCGCTAATTTTTTACGTGTGGTTAATCAAATTAAACAACGTTTAGGTTCAAACCCCGTTGTTGTGCAATTACCTATCGGCGCTGAAGAAACTTACAAAGGCGTTATTGACCTTGTTAAGATGAAAGCAATTTATTGGGATGATGAAAGTAAAGGTATGAAGTTTGAATACCATGAAATTCCCCAAGAGCTAAAAGCCCAGTGTGAAGAGCTTCGTGTTCAAATGATTGAAGCAGCGGCTGAAGCTACTGAAGAATTAATGGATAAATACCTGGAAGGACAAGAATTTACAGAGAAAGAAATAAAAGATGCGCTGCGCATGCGTACTGTGAACAATGAAATTGTTCCTGTTTTCTGTGGTTCTGCATTTAAAAACAAAGGCGTACAAGCCGTTCTTGATGGCGTTATTGACTACTTGCCTTCCCCGCTTGATATTCCACCTGTGCGTGGTGTCAATGATGATGGCGAAGAAGATATTCGTAAAACATCCTATGATGAGCCTTTTTCAGCGCTTGCCTTTAAAATTGCTACTGACCCATTTGTAGGAACTTTAACTTATTTCAGAGTGTATTCTGGTGTGTTAAAAGGTGGCGATACCGTTTTTAACCCTGTTAAAGACAAAAAAGAGCGTATTGGCCGTTTGTTACAAATGCATGCTAATTCTCGTGAAGAGATTAAAGAAGTACGAGCCGGTGATATAGCTGCGGCGGTAGGTCTGAAGACAGTTACAACTGGAGATACGCTTTGTGATGTAAATAAAATCATTACACTAGAACGTATGGACTTTCCAGATCCTGTAATTGCTGTAGCGGTAGAGCCTAAAACTAAAGCAGACCAAGAAAAAATGTCAATCGCGCTCGGAAAGTTAGCGCAAGAAGACCCTTCATTCCGTGTACATACAGATGAAGAGTCAGGTCAAACAATTATTCAGGGTATGGGTGAGCTTCACTTGGAAATTATTGTTGACCGTATGCGTCGCGAGTTCCTGGTAGAAGCTAACGTAGGTAAACCTCAAGTTGCCTATCGAGAAACAATTAAATCTGCCGTGGAACAAGAAGGTAAGTTTGTTCGTCAATCAGGTGGTCGCGGCCAGTATGGTCATGTTTGGCTCAAGATCGAACCAAAACCACGTGGCGAAGGCTACGAGTTTGTAAACAGTATTGTAGGTGGAGTAATTCCCAAAGAATATATTCCTGCCGTTGATAAAGGTATTCAGGAACAATTACAAAATGGTGTAATTGCTGGCTACCCGGTTGTTGACGTTAAAGTAACGTTGTTTGATGGATCATTCCACGAAGTTGACTCCAGTGAAATGGCGTTCAAGATTGCAGGTTCTATGGGCTTCAAGCAAGGTGCTTTGAAAGCTGCGCCCGTATTGCTTGAACCTGTCATGAGTGTAGAAGTTGTTACCCCAGAAGAATATATGGGTGACGTAATGGGTGATCTCAGTCGCCGTAGAGGTATGTTGCAAGGAATGGACGAATCTCCAGCCGGACGTGTAATTCGTGCTGAAGTGCCGTTGGCTGAGATGTTTGGTTATTCCACTGACTTGCGTTCAGCAACTCAAGGTAGGGCAACCTACACTATGGAGTTTTCTAAATATGCCGAAGCTCCATCAAATATCGCTGAAGCAATCATTAAGAAACAATAAAAGATAACGAGGTATACTGACATGGCGAAGGAAAAATTTGAGCGAAAGAAGCCACACGTAAATGTAGGCACGATTGGTCACGTAGACCATGGAAAGACGACGCTAACTGCGGCGATTACAACGATTATGGCGAAGAAGCATGGTGGTACTGCGAAAGCGTATGATCAGATTGATAATGCGCCGGAAGAGAGAGAGCGTGGTATTACGATTTCGACTGCACACGTAGAGTACGAATCAGATGCACGCCATTATGCGCACGTAGATTGCCCAGGCCATGCGGACTATGTAAAGAATATGATTACTGGTGCGGCGCAGATGGACGGAGCGATATTAGTAGTATCAGCGGCCGATGGTCCTATGCCACAGACACGTGAACATATCTTGTTGTCACGTCAGGTAGGCGTACCTTACATTGTCGTATTTTTAAACAAGGCGGACATGGTAGACGACGCTGAGTTATTAGAATTGGTCGAGATGGAAGTACGTGATTTATTAAGTTCATACGACTTTCCTGGTGATGATATACCGATTGTTGTGGGTTCTGCGTTGAAAGCGTTGGAAGGTGATACCAGTGAGATTGGTGTACCAGCTATTGAGAAATTAGTAGCGACGATGGATTCGTACATACCTGAGCCAGTAAGAAACATAGATAAGAGTTTCTTGTTACCGATTGAAGACGTATTTTCTATTTCTGGACGCGGAACAGTAGTAACTGGTCGAGTGGAGAGTGGAATTGTCCACGTTGGAGACGAAGTAGAGATTGTTGGATTAAAAGATACTACGAAGACGACTTGTACTGGTGTTGAGATGTTTAGAAAGCTTCTTGACGAAGGACGAGCTGGAGATAACGTAGGTGTATTATTACGTGGAACGAAGCGTGACGAAGTGGAGCGTGGGCAAGTATTGGCGAAGCCAGGCAGCATTAAGCCACACACCAAGTTTGAAGCGGAAGTATACGTATTATCTAAAGATGAAGGTGGACGCCATACACCATTTTTCAATGGTTACCGTCCGCAATTTTATTTTAGAACGACTGACGTAACTGGAACCTGTGAATTACCGGAAGGAATTGAGATGGTAATGCCAGGCGACAACGTTCAGATGACAATTAGCTTGCACGCGCCGATTGCTATGGACGAAGGCTTGCGATTTGCTATTCGTGAAGGTGGCCGTACTGTAGGTGCTGGCGTAGTTGCTAAAATCATTGAGTAATAGAAATGAGTACTAATCAAAATATTAAGATTCGTCTGAAGTCGTTTGACCATAGAATGATTGATGCTTCAACACGTGAAATTGTTGAAACTGCAAAAAGAACTGGAGCACAAATACGTGGTCCAATTCCTTTGCCAATCAAAAAAGAGAAATTTACTGTATTGACTTCACCGCATGTGAATAAAGATGCGAGAGACCAATACGAGCTACGAACTCATAAACGACTTGTAGTAATTGTTAATCCAACTGAAAAAACAGTTGATGCGCTAATGAAATTAGACTTGGCGGCTGGGGTTGATGTTCAAATAAGTTTGGATGACTAGACAGGCGGACACAGGATATAAAAAGAGGTGTTACAATGACGATCGGTTTATTAGGCCGTAAAATCGGTATGACGCGAGTATTTACAGCAGATGGAGTATCAATTCCTGTGTCTGTTGTTTTAGTTAATCCTAATCGCGTTTCTCAACTAAAAAGTATTGAAAGTGATGGTTATAACGCTGTTCAGTTAACGGCAGGCAGCAAAAAAGCAAGCCGGGTTAACAAAGCATTAGCCGGACATTTTGCGAAAGCTGAAATTGAAGCTGGCGACATGATGTGTGAGTTTCGTATTGACACTATTGATCAATACAAAACAGGCCAAGAAATTAATGTAAGTGAAATCTTTAATGAAGGCCAATTTGTCGATGTTGCGGCGATTTCTAAAGGAAAAGGTTTTGCAGGAACAGTCAAAAGACATAACTTCCGTACGCAAGACGCTACGCATGGTAACTCTCGCTCACACAGAGTTCCTGGTTCCATTGGGCAAAACCAATCACCTGGCCGTGTATTTAAAGGTAAGAAAATGGCTGGGCATTTGGGAAATGAGCGCTGCACAGTTCAGTCACTAGAATTGGTGCGAATTGACAAAGACCGCAACTTGCTCTTGATTAAAGGAGCTATACCTGGCGCACCTGGTGCTCGGGTTGAAATAAAGCCCGCTGTTAAAATGCAAGAAAGGGGCAAATAATGCAATTAGAAACTAGAGATACTAAATCAAAAATTGACGTAACTGACGCAATTTTTGCTTATGACTATAATGAAGGTTTGGTGCACCAGGCTGTTGTGGCGTATATGAACAAAGCACGATCTGGAAATAGTGCACAGAAAACTCGTTCAGAAGTACGTGGCGGTGGAAAAAAACCTTGGAACCAAAAAGGAACTGGTAGAGCTCGAGCTGGAACTATTCGTAGTCCGATATGGCGCTCTGGTGGAGTAACCTTTGCTTCCAAGAAACGTGACTACTCACAAAAAATTAATAAAAAAATGTACAAACGCGCATTGCGTAGTATAATTTCCGAGCTTAATCGAACTGAAAACCTTATTGTTGTAAGTGATTTTCAATGTTCTAGCTCTAAAACAAAAGATTTTCTCAAAAAAATGAACGAGTTAAATCTTAAAAATGCGCTAATTGTTATGAGCGAAATTGGTGAGCACGAGTATTTGGCTTCAAGAAACTTGTGGCAATATGAAGTATGTGATGTTACCACCATTGATCCCGTTAATTTATTACGATTCGAGCAAGTTTTAATTACAGAAGAAGCCATTAAGAAATTAGAGGAGCAGTTACAATGAATGCTGAAAAGATATTGATGGTTCTGCGTGAACCACATACCTCTGAAAAATCAACTGTAATGGCTGATAAATTTAAACAATTTACATTTAAGGTTCTCAAAACAGCTACTAAAAATGAAATTAAACTAGCTGTAGAGCAGATGTTTAATGTGAAGGTAAAGAACGTGTCTGTCGTAACTGTTAAAGGCAAGACAAAACGCTTTAAACAATTAAGTGGAAAACGCAGTGATTGGAAAAAAGCATTTGTTTCACTACAGCCCGGTTATGATATTGACTTCACAGTGACTGAATAATAAGGCAGAGCGAAATGGCATTATTAAAATCAAAACCTACTTCTCCGGGAAAGCGCGGGGAAATTAGAGTAGTACATAATAATATTCATAAAGGGAAGCCTTACAGTGCTTTGGTTGAAAAACTAAATAAGACAGGCGGACGTAATAACCAGGGTCGTATTACTGTGCGACACATTGGTGGTGGTGTTCGCAGCCAGTACCGTTTGGTTGATTTTAAACGCAACAAAGATGGTATTGAAGCGCGTGTAGAAAGGATTGAGTATGATCCAAACCGTTCGGCTTTAATTGCGTTACTAGTTTATAAAGATGGTGAGCGCCGCTACATTATTGCTCCGTCTGGCTTGCAGAAAGATCAGATACTTGTGAGTGGTGATGATGCTCCTATTAGTAATGGCAACTGTCTTCCTTTAAAGAATATACCTTTAGGTACGACTATCCATTGTGTTGAGCTAAAACCAGGTAAAGGCGCCCAGATGTTACGTAGTGCTGGATGCAGCGGTCAGATAGTCGCTAAAGAAGGTATATACGCTACTATTAAGCTTCGTTCTGGTGAAATGCGTAAAGTGTTGGCTACCTGCCGTGCTGTAATAGGCGAAGTTAGTAATAGTGAACACAGCTTGCGTAATTTAGGTAAAGCAGGTGCAAAAAGATGGCGTGGTATTAGACCAACAGTTCGAGGGGTAGCAATGAACCCTGTTGATCACCCGCATGGTGGTGGTGAAGGTAGAACTTCTGGTGGCCGTCATCCTGTGACCCCATGGGGGATACCTACTAAAGGCTACAAAACACGTAGCAATAAACGTACCGATCGCTTCATTGTTAGAAGTCGAAAGAAGAAATAATTAAATAAGAGGATATAAAGTGGCTCGTTCTATAAGAAAAGGTCCATTTGTTGACCATCATCTACTCAGCAAAGTAGAGGCGACGATCGCAGCAAAATCTAAGAAGCCAATAAAAACTTGGTCCAGACGTTCTACAATCACACCTGAGATGATTGATTTAACAATTGCCGTTCATAACGGTAGAGACCATGTGCCTGTGTATATAACAGATAATATGGTGGGTCATAAGTTAGGTGAATTTGCCATGACTCGTACATTTAAAGGCCACGCTGGTGACAGAAAGGCTAAAGGTAAGTAGAGGCAACGATGGAAGTAACAGCTAAATTAAAAAATGCTCCTTTGTCTGCCCAAAAAGGCAGACTGATCGCTGATATGATTCGAAATATGAGCGTGTCTGGGGCAGTTAACGTGCTCAAGTTTACATCAAAAAAAGGTGCGCAATTGATGCTTAAGCTATTAGAATCTGCGATTGCAAATGCAGAAAATAATAATGGCGCCGATATTGATGAGCTTAAAGTAGGTATGGTTTGTGTTGACGAAGCAGCAACATTAAAGCGAATTAGTCCACGAGCTAAAGGTCGTGCAAACAGAATTTGTAAACGCACCTGCCATATCACCATAAAAGTGTCTGATGAGGAAAAGTAATGGGACAAAAAGTTAACCCAATCGGTATCCGTTTAGGTATTGTAAAAGATTGGAACTCTAAGTGGTTTGCTGGCAAAAACTATGCTCAGTTACTTAACCAAGATATTAATCTTCGTAAAGAATTGAAGAAAAAATTAATGTCAGCTGCGGTAAGCCGTATCCAAATTGAGCGCCCTGCTAATAATGCTGTGGTTACTATCCATACTGCAAGACCTGGTGTACTAATTGGAAAAAAAGGTGGTGGTATAGAAAGCTTGCGTGGTGAAATATCAAGCAAGTTGGGTGTGCCAGTACATTTAAATATCGAAGAAGTGCGTAAACCTGAGCTTGATTCTACGCTTGTTGCTGAAAGTATTGCTCAGCAGTTAGAACAACGTGTAATGTTCCGCCGTGCTATGAAGCGAGCAGTGACTTCTGCCCTTAAAGCTGGTGCGAAAGGAATTAAGATTTGTGTAAGTGGCCGCCTTGGTGGAGCTGAGATCGCCAGAAGTGAGTGGTATAGAGAAGGACGTGTTCCTTTACATACTTTTAGGGCAGATATCGACTATGGAACTGCTGAGTCAAAAACCACTTACGGAATTATTGGCGTTAAAGTCTGGATCTTCAAAGGTGAGAGTATTGCTCAGAAGACCCGCAGCACTGACACAAGTAAGTAAGTGAGGATTTGCAATTATGTTACAGCCAAAACGAACTAAATACCGTAAACAAATGAAAGGCCGAAATCGCGGTCTTGCCCAAAGAGGCTGTAAAATCAGCTTTGGAGAATTTGGCTTGAAGGCAATTGAGCGTGGTCGACTAACTGCAAGACAAATTGAAGCAGCGCGTCGAGCTATGACCCGCCACATTAAACGTGGTGGTAAAATTTGGATACGGGTGTTTCCTGATAAACCAATTACTCAAAAACCTTTAGAAGTCCGTCAAGGTAAAGGTAAAGGTAACGTGGAGTATTGGGTAGCTCAAATTCAACCTGGTAAAGTTCTATTTGAAATGGAAGGTGTTAGCAGAGAACTTGCAATTGAAGCATTTGATCTTGCTAAAGCAAAGTTACCTTTCAAAGTTTCATTTGAAGAGCGAAAGGTGATGTGATGAAAGATATGAATGAATTAAAGAAAATGTCAGTTAGTGAATTACAAGATGAGTTAATGTCTTTGCGTAAGGATCAATTTAATCTACGTATGCAAAAAGCTAATGGGTCATTAGAAAAAACTCACTTAATTACGCAAGCGCGAAAAGCAGTTGCGAGAGTAAAAACTTTAATGACTGAAAAGGCGGGTGAATAGTCATGACAAATAATGAATCGAGCGCTAGAACTGTAGTAGGCAAAGTTGTAAGCGATAAAATGCAAAAAACTATTGTGGTTATGGTTGAGCGTACTGTTAAACATCCTAAGTATGGAAAAATTATGCGTAGACGTACGAAAATTCATGCGCATGATGAAAACCAAGTTAGTAAAATCGGCGATACTGTGAGAATCCAAGAGTCCAGACCTCTTTCTAAAACAAAGAGCTGGGTCTTATTAGAAGTAATTTCTTAAAAATTCATAGTTTCTGTACTTTTAAAAAACCGTGAGGGCTGGTATAATCAGCAGCCTTTTTCTGGTCGAATTTAGAGCTGGAGAACAGAATGATACAAATGCAGACAGTCCTCGATGTTGCCGACAACAGCGGGGCACGCAGAGTGATGTGTATCAAAGTACTAGGCGGATCGCATAGAAGATATGCACGCGTTGGTGATGTTATTAAAGTGAGCATTAAAGATGCGATTCCACGCAGCAAAGTTAAAAAAGGTGCTGTAATGAACGCTGTTGTTGTTAGAACAAGCCAGGGTGTGCGTCGAGATGATGGGTCTTTAATTCGTTTTGATGGCAACGCTGCAGTACTTTTAAATAACCAATATGAGCCCATTGGAACTCGTATTTTCGGGCCTGTGACTCGCGAGCTTAGAGAACGATTTATGAAAATCATTTCTCTTGCTGCTGAAGTGTTATGAGAAGGATTGTTTATGAAACGTATTAGAAGTGGCGATACAGTAATTGTTATAGCCGGAAAAAGTAAAAATCACGTTGGTAAAGTTACCCGTGTAGAAGGTGAGAAGGTTGTTGTAGATGGTGCTAATTTAATTAAAAAGCACGTTAAGCCTAATCCCCAAATAAATCAACAAGGTGGAATAGTTACTAAAGAAGCTCCTTTGCATATATCAAATGTTGCTCTTTACAATCCCGTAAGCAAGAAAGCAGATAAAGTTGGATTTAAATTTATTGAGAAAGACGGGAATAAACAGAAGGTAAGATACTTTAAGTCCAATGACGAATTAGTAGATCTTACTTAATAGGTGACGGAAATGGCTAGACTGAAAGAATTTTACAAAAATGAAGTCGTCAACATGATGATGAAGAAATTTGGCTATAAAAGCGTAATGCAAGTGCCAAAAATCCAGAAAATCACTCTGAACATGGGTGTTGGCGAAGCGGTAGGTGATAAAAAGGTAATGAACTTTGCCGTAGAGGATATGACAAGAATTGCTGGGCAAAAACCGGTGGTTACTTTATCTAAAAAATCGATTGCTGGCTTTAAAATTCGTGAGGGCTGGCCAATTGGTTGTAAAGTTACTTTACGTAAAGATCGTATGTATGAGTTTTTAGATCGTCTTATAAGTATTACTTTACCACGGGTTCGTGACTTCCGTGGTCTAAATCCTAAGTCATTTGATGGGACTGGAAACTACAGTATGGGTATCCAAGAGCAAATCGTTTTCCCTGAGATTGATTTTGATAAGATTGATGGTATTCGCGGCTTAGATATTTGTATTACAACATCTGCGAAAACGAATGAGGAAGCTAAAGCGCTTTTAGAAGCTTTTAATCTTCCATTACGCGATAAAGATAAAAAATAGAAGGGTAGAATTGTGGCTAAAAAATCATTACTGGCTCGTGAACTGAAAAGAGCACAATTAGTAGATAAATACCATGCTCGTAGAACTGAATTAAAGCAAACCATTAAATCTTCAACAGATTTTGATGAAATAATGGAAGCGCAAGCCAAGCTTGCAAAGCTGCCAATTAATTCTAATCCAGTTCGCCACAATACACGATGCCATCAATGTGGAAGACCACATGCTGTATATCGAAAATTTGGACTATGCCGGATTTGTTTACGTCAGCAGCTAATGACAGGTAATGTCACTGGTGGCCGAAAATCTAGCTGGTAAACTTATATAAATTGGAGAACGACTGTGGGTATGCAAGATCCAGTTGCTGATATGTTAACCAGAATTCGAAATGGTCAACAAGCAAAACATAAGCAAATTACATTGGCTTCTTCTTTGTTAAAAGAGGAAATTGCTAAAGTATTAAAAAATGAAGGGTATATAGCTGATTTTTCTGTTGATACCAATGAAAAGAAAATGAAATTTTTGACTATAGACCTGAAGTATTATCATGGCCGTCCTGTTATTGAAAAAATTACAAGAATTAGCCGCCCTGGGTTACGAGTGTATAAAACTGTGAAGGAATTATCTCCTGTGCCCGGTTTTGGAATAGCAATTTTGTCTACTTCAAAAGGTGTGATGACCCATATAAATGCTAAAGAACAAGGTGTGGGTGGCGAAATTATTTGTGAAGTAGCCTAATACAAAAGAGGATTAAAATGTCTAGAGTAGCTAAAGCCCCTATAATTCTTCCTGCCAATGTGGAGTTATCAGTAGATAAAGATACAGTAACAGTAAAAGGGCCAAAAGGTTCATTAACGCAACATAAAAATAAGCATGTGGCGGTTAGTAAATCCAAGGAAAATGAAAAGCAAATAGAATTTAAACCTGCCTCCAATGATCCAAATGCTTGGGCGCAAGCGGGAACTACTCGGGCATTAGTAAATAATATGGTTCATGGTGTAACACAAGGTTTTGAATTAACACTTGAGTTAGTCGGTGTAGGTTACCGTGCACAAACCAAAGGCAAAGGCCTTTCTCTTTCATTAGGGTTTTCTCACTCTATTGAATACGATTTGCCCGCTGGTGTTGCTGCAGAAACTCCTAACAATACAACGGTTGTATTAAAAGGTATTGATAAACAATTACTCGGTCAGGTTGCTTCTGAAATACGTGCATTTAGACCACCAGAGCCTTATAAAGGGAAAGGCGTTAAGTATGCTGGTGAAGTTATTGCTCGAAAAGAAGCCAAAAAGAAATAAGGTATAAGTCATGAATAAACAGCTAGCCCGCAAAAGACGTGGAAGTAAAACCAAAGCGATTATTAAAAGCTCTAAACGTCCACGCTTAGTAGTACACCGTAGCAGTGTTCATATTTATTCACAAATTGTTATTCCAGGTGAGAAAGGAGATCAAGTTGTTGTTTCTTCTTCTACTCTGGATAAAGAAGTTAAGGCTTCATTAAAAGGTAATAAAAGTGAACAAGCTATGCAGGTTGGTAAGCTTTTAGCACAGCGTGCAAAAGATAAAAAAATTACTGAAGTAGCTTTTGACCGTGCCGGGTACAAATATCATGGTCGCATTAAGGCGCTAGCAGAAGGTGCGCGTGAAGCAGGCTTGGAATTTTAAGGAACTGTTATGTCAGCAGAAGAAACAACTAAGATAGATGGTTACCAAGAAAAATTAGTATCGGTAACTCGTACTGCCAAAGTAGTAAAAGGTGGTCGTGTTTTTGGATTCGCGGTATTAGTAGTTATTGGGGATGGTAAAGGCAAAGTAGGTTATGGACGTGGTAAGGCACGTGAAGTTCCTATTGCTATTCAAAAAGCAATGGATCAAGCGCGTAAAAATATGACGTACGTACCTTTAGCCGGTTCAACAATTCATCATGAGATCACTTGGAGTTATGGCGCATCAAAAGTATTTATGAAGCCTGCTAGTGAAGGTACGGGAATTATTGCTGGTGGCGCTATGCGTGCGGTATTAGAAGTCCTGGGTGTTCATAATATTTTAGCAAAAAGCATCGGTTCTACTAACCCAAGTAATATTGTGCGTGCAACTATTGGTGCGCTTACAAATATTGGTACCCCTGATTATGTTGCAGCAAAGCGCGGCAAATCAGTTGCTGAAATAGTGGCAGGTTAATTATGACTAAAAAAATCAAAATAACTTTAGTAAAAAGTTTAATAGGCCGTATTCCAAAGCATATTACTATTGCAAAACAACTTGGGCTCGGCAAAATGAACAGCTCTGTTGTTCACAATGATATACCGGCAATTCGTGGAATGGTTAATTCAATCCATTATTTGCTAAAGGTTGAGGAGTGCTCTAAATGAATTTAAATACACTTTCTCCTACACCAGGATCGAGGCCTTCGCGCAGACGTGTTGGCCGTGGTATTGGATCTGGATTAGGCAAAACTTGTGGTAAAGGTCATAAAGGTCAAAAATCACGTGCAGGTGGCTATCATAAGATTAACTTTGAAGGCGGACAAATGCCTATCCAAAGACGTCTACCTAAAATGGGTTTTAAATCCCGAGTGGGCAGAACCATTGATGAAGTTACTTTGTCCGAATTAGCCAAAGTAAACGCTGAAATAATTGATCTGAATGCATTAAAGTCAGCTGGAATTATTAATCAATCAATTTTAGCAGTTAAAGTCATTCAGTCTGGCGAATTAACTTCCGCCGTGAAAATTAAGGGTTTGCGAATCAGTAAAGGGGCACGCAAAGTTATTGAAGACTTGGGTGGAAGCGTAGAAGAATAACGATGAAAAACCAAAAATTTGCTCCAAGTTCATCTCAAGGCGGACTAAGTGAATTAAAAGCACGACTTTTGTTTGTTGTCATTGCAATTTTAATTTACCGCCTTGGTGCACATATTCCTGTGCCTGGGTTGGATCCTCAGAAGTTAGCTAACTTTTTTAATGAGCAACAAAATACGATTTTTGGTTTGTTTAACATGTTTTCCGGTGGAGCGTTATCACGCGTAACGGTATTTGCTATCGGTATAATGCCCTACATTTCGGCTTCTATTATGATTCAGCTGTTTTCTGTGGTAGTTCCACAGCTTGAACAGTTAAAAAAAGAAGGTGAGTCAGGAAAAAGAAAGTTAAACCAGTATACGCGTTACTTAACTTTGCTATTAGCAATTTTTCAGTCGCTAGGTATGGCAAGATGGCTTGCAAGCCAACAAATTGCGTTACAGCCTGATTTTGTATTTTACTTTACTGCCGTTGCCACCTTAGCTACCGGAACAATGTTTTTAATGTGGTTAGGGGAGCAAATTACTGAGAAAGGTGTAGGCAATGGAATATCCTTGATTATTTTTTCCGGGATTGTTTCTAGTATGCCACATGCAATTGCTTCAGTTTTGCAGCAAGTGAAAGAAGGGCAAATGCAAGCTTTAACAGTACTGCTAATTGGTATTATTGTAGTTGTAGTAACTGGTTTCGTGGTCTTTGTAGAGAGAGGTCAACGAAGGATACGAGTAAATTATGCACAGCGTACTCAAGGACGAAAAGTGTATGCAGCTCAATCAAGCCATTTACCGTTAAAAATAAATATGTCGGGCGTTATTCCTCCGATATTTGCATCAAGCCTTATTTTATTACCTGCAACTTTAGCGCAATTTTTTGCCCGTGGTAAAGGTATGGATTGGTTGTCAGATATAGGGCTCGCTTTGTCGCCTGGGCAACCTTTATATTTAATAGTGTATGCCGCAGCCATTTTGTTTTTTGCGTTTTTTTACACTGCCTTGGTGTTTAATCCAAAAGATACGGCTGATAACTTGAAAAAGTCAGGTGCATATATTCCTGGTATACGTCCAGGGGATCAAACATCGCGCTATATCGATTCTGTGATGACTCGGCTAACTTTGGTTGGTGCTATATATTTGGTTCTTGTTTGTTTGTTACCACAAATACTTATGTATACTTGGCATGTTCCTTTTTACTTTGGTGGTACCTCACTGTTGATTATTGTTGTTGTAATTATGGATTTTGTTGCGCAAATACAAGCCCATTTAATGACCCAGCAATATGATTCATTAATGAAAAAGGCCAATTTTAGAGGAACTAAATTGC
>NZ_LR134416.1 GCF_900637865.1 Legionella adelaidensis | reverse complement strand
TCCTTGATCTAATTTCTCTTAATAATTCCAGAGGATCTTTTCTAATTGGTTGAAGGCTTTTATTCTTAACCTTAACCCAAAAGAAGAACAAGCCTGATTTTGGATCTTCATCAAGTGATTCAATTATAAATGCTGATGATTTAATTTCTTTGAAAATAGAAGATAGTAATGAAAATACGAACTTCAAAGTAAAACCCATTAGTTGGAGTTTAATAGTTTAACACAAGAAAATTTTGTTTCTCTATAGTTAGAGATTTAGTAAAATTATTTTTTTTATTTTTTTCGTGTTATGCCTACCCACATTTATAAAAATCCACAGAAATACAGTCAGAATAATGCCTTACAATATAATTTTGCGAGGAAGGTGTTAAATAAAGTTTCATTTATGCCAAAATCAAGAGTTCTAGACGTAGGTTGTGGAGATGGATTAATTACCAATGAAATATCAACTATAGTTGAGGATGGTTGCGTATTCGGAACAGATATCTCACAAGAAATGATTGGTTACGCTGTAGATCATTACTCAAGACAAAACCTACGATTTATTTGTATGGATGCAAGCAAAAATATTTTTAGAGAACAATTTGATGTGGTTGTTTCCCTTAACTGTTTACATTGGGTAAGTAAGCAGCAAGACGCATTGGATGGAATTGGTATAGCTCTAGTACCTGGGGGACAAGTTGCAATTCTTCTTTCGCATAAAAAATCGGAATATCATATTGTTTTGGATAATCTTTGCACTAGTGATAAATGGAAGGCTTACTTTGCTAATTTTGAATCACCTCGTTATTTTTTTGATCCTGATAATTATAAAGAGATGTTATTAAGAGCCGGACTCCACATAGTTGAGTTCATTGAAGAGGAAATGGTTTATACATTTCAAACTACACGACAGTTGCGAGAGTTTTTTAGTGCATCCGGAGCCCAAATTAAGCAAATTCCAGAAGAAAAAAAAGAAGAGTTCTTAAATGATTTTGTTGCTGAGTATCTAAAACAAATTAAATGTACTGAAACGATTCCTGTTTCATTTTGGTGTTTACAGATTATCTGCAACAAACCCAAACCGGTTTTGGTTAAAGAGCCTCCTCCATACCATCCTCAGTTATTTGCAAGGCTGTAAAATAATTACTTTATTAAAGTCCTCCTTTTTTCTCTGTCATTGATAAAAAAAAGATTCTTCTTTTAGGCAGTTTTTTTGGGATAAATCTTCTTCTTCTTTGTATTTAAAGAAATGTTATTTGAAAGTTTTTCTTGCATACTAAAGTTTTTTTCATTGCTGATAGCAATATGCCCATTAACAGCATGCCCTTTGTCATCTTCGCCAGTAATTTCTGATTTATGATCAAGGACCACGGCATTGTGCATTTCTATAGCATAACCCGATGGTAGTGGAAATAATAATAAGATTATTAGCCATTTTTTCATAGTTTTTCCTTAAGTTAAATTCTAATACTAAGAAAGTAACGATTGCATGATAGATGGTAGCATCTGTAGCTAATTTAATGAATTGCCATTTCATAAACGTACTAAGAGCGTTTAACATAAATAGTGGCTCGGCTAGCATCACTGGAGGAAGTATCACCAGAGATAGATGTTGTAGCTTCTAATCGATAACTTCCTGTATAAGAAAACATACAAGTTAGGTAGCTGGTTGCGTTGTTTGAAAAATATCCCCCCTTTTGCACACCAATGTGCGTTTGATCGTGAAAGCAATAAATAGAATTGGCGCATAACTTCAAGTCTACTGTGTAGGTTTGGTAAGTACCCGAAGTGTTATTTACATAATAACTATGTGACCCTTGGGTGTAAATGTTAGCGTTTACTACCCCGTATACGCTATTTGTGCTCGCTCTTGCTGTGGATGACGATAAGGTTTGAGATTTATTGTCCAAATGAGCGGATATAACTAGCCCTTTGTGGTCGCTCCCACTTATCCATGTCCGATGCCTTAAAATTACCGCATTATGAAGCTCTAATGCATGGGCTGCTGATGTAATGATAATCATTGCAATTGCTGATATGAGTTTTTTCTTCATTGAGCTATTCCCTAACTAATAGGATATTCACTCTATAAAATTATTAATTCTCTTCTAATAACTTTCTTCAGGTATCGACATCAAATTTTGATTAATGAAACCCAGGTGATTTCCTAGGTAGTGGTCATTAAGTCCTACTAGTTTTTTATCTACATTGGATGATGAATGGATAGCAATTTTGGTTGCAATATTTGCTAACTTTTGATCCTTCATAAAGACCATTTTCGGGAAATGACCAATCAAAATAAATCATAAAACCACATGATTTCGAGAGGTATAAGCATAAAACCTGGCCATATTTAAAATAATAGGCATTTAATTTAATGTGGCTGGCGTAAGAATTATTTTCATTAAAATTCGTATAAATTCGTATTTGGTGGAGGGCTTTTAAAGCAATAATCACACCACCAAAATGATTTTTATTACCTTATCGCTGGCGTATGAGAGTATTTATCACTAGCTAATAGCTCATCAACTTGCAGACGCGCATGAACCAAGCCTTGCTCTAGTACCCTTCTTACCTCCCCCTTCGGACTATTAATTATAATAGGGAGTAATGATTGGAGCGTTTTGTCATTGAAACAAATAACATTTTTTAAGTTGCCGGCGGCATTTAAAAATTGTACGAGTTTTCTGGTTATTATCTCAATACATACCTGATGTGCCAGCGTTTGGCGAGCGGTGATTGCAACTTCGCTGGGAGCTTCGGTAATCCCTGGAAGTTGTTCGTCATACTCACCTTTTAATATTTTTTTTAAGAACGCAACTTCAAGGCGGTTTAGAGTAACGCGATAAATAATGCTTTCGCTATTATGAGAATGAAATCCTCTTCCTCCGGTTGGATAGGTGCCGAAATTGTCTAAATAGTACAAGTCATCTTTGGCAACAAGTAATTCGTAATCAAATTGGTGCTCAAAACGATATCCCAAAACTACGTGTGGACTAATAAACTCTCTAATACGGGTAAGAAATTTTTGTAAATGTTGTGGGTTTTGTTCTTCTTTCCCCAGAGAGGGAGCAGAAGAATTTGTATATTTTTTGATGATTTCTTTAACGGCAGTTTTATCGTTAAAGTTAGCTTCCATTAAACCAGGAACAGCTACGGTCCATAAAGGTACACAATAATGGCCGCTGCCAGCGCTGTGATGCTCGGGGAAGAACTTGAGCCCATAATGCAATGAGACCAGCTGTTTTGTATGGCTATTGCGAATGGTTAGTTTATTGTCCAGCATATACTTTGCAGCTTCCGGGGTTAACTGAATAGTCTGGCCCGATCTTTCCAATTCTTTACAAGCATTTTCAGCAATAAGTAAAGAGCGGGCTTTGCAACTAAAAAATATAAAAAGAGAGGTAAGGTATACCCAAAAAGTAATGGGCATAAAATTCCGATGGAAATTTAAAGCATCATACAAAGGGCTGTGTTGTTTTTGAATTTCTTCCTTAAGAGCAATTTGCAGAGGAAGGTCTTTAGGTAGCGCACGTATTGCATTAGCAATCATAAGCGCTTTTGTACTTGAGGTAATTATTGCTTTATCTAATAAGTCCTCAACTACTTTCCCTAAGGCTCCGGCCTTTCGGAGTCTCACTTTGGCTATCCCTATTGTTTTTAATGGCTGAATGGCACTCTGCTTTTTTTCGGGTAACATGGTGTGCTCGGAGAATACTGAAAACCAATAGTATATGTAATGACAAATTATTGTTCAATTAACAAATGATAAACAAGCGGCTTAAAGTTAGAAGTAATTAAGGATGGCAAAGAAGATTGCAGGTTGACTACTGCTTTTATCATGTTGGTGGAGTGTGGATTTTTCACACTATATGTAGATAGTTGGAGATTACGTTGAATATTAATGAAAAACTCGCCCAAAAATTAATTTCTGAGCAATTCCCTCAATGGGAAAATCTTGCTATTCGGCCCGTTGAAAAAAGTGGTTGGGATAATCGTACTTTTCATTTAGGGGATGATATGACGATGCGTCTCCCTAGTAGTAAAGAATATGCCCCTCAGATTGTAAAGGAATTCCAATGGTTACCCCTATTAGGTCAAGCGATCACAACCTGTCAAATCACAACTCCTCTCGCTTTAGGTATGCCAAGTGAGGTGTATCCTTGGCATTGGACTGTTAATCGTTGGATTGAAGGTGAAACAGCATGCGCAGAGCGCATTCAGGATTTAAACAAATTTGCTAAAGCTCTCGGTCTTTTTTTAAATGAATTGCAAAAAATTGACTCTGCAGGTGGGCCAGTTGCGGGCTTACATAACTTCTTTCGCGGTGGGGATTTAGCTGTATATAAAGAAGAAGTACGTCAGGCGATTCCTGGGATTAAAAATAAAGATGAACAAAAGATTGCAGAGCGGTTATGGTATGACGCACTTTCTTCTCAGTGGGAAAGAACGCCGGTATGGGTTCACGGAGACATTGCTTGCGGAAATATTTTGGTATGCAAGGGGCAATTGAAAGCAGTAATTGATTTTGGCCAACTTGCGATCGGAGATCCTGCTTGTGATTTAACAATAGCCTGGAATCTTTTTACGGGAGAAAGCAGGGATATTTTTAGAAATACCCTGGCGCTAGATAAAAATACTTGGATACGAGCATTAGGTTGGACCTTTTGGAAAACATTATGTTGGCCAGTTAAAGGCACCCATATAAAGCAAATTCTTAGCGAAGTTTATTCTGATTATCGCCAGCTATGCGGTGAGTAGGCACAGCTAGCGCGTCCTTTTAAGGATAATTCACTGTTTGTGGATCATCCAGTGCGATAGTCACAGGTTGCGTCCATGCGGGTCCCGGATAGGTGTAAGTTACACCGGGGGTGGGGTTATTGCCCGGGCCACCCGGATTATATAAAGGCGAATAAGCACCAGTAGCGGGAATGATTACCGCTTTGATTAGCCGCATTGCGTCAATATCCCCCTTCAAAATAATATCCAGATAATTATCCCTGTCTGCGATATAAGCATCATTCAACGGTAAATCGTATTTACCCAAATCTGCTAAACCAACAATAGTAATGGACCCTGCAGAAAACATATAAGGGATGTTGGTATCGGTTAGTATAGTTGAGACATTATCTTCAACTACCTGGATTTGAAAATATTTATTGAAATCGGTGGGCAGGATTGCTGCGACTCCGTCCGGTGAAATCCCGGCTGTAGTGTAAATACGCAGTCGAAACTGCGCATCAGGACCGTACAAAGCTGTACCTCCGTTGGGTAAGTTACTCCTAAATGCAGCCGGCGCATCTTGTCCGACATCATTCATAATACTTAGTTTGGCTCCTATTAACTTTGGTCCGCCTCCCGGCTGATAGGGATTTCCACTTGACTTAGATAGACCTACTGCACTGACTGGTCCGTTTGGTCCAACTAACTTTAAGACGGTTCCATTATCTACTATGGTGACTTTAGTAGGATAAACTGCCCCGCGTGTCCCCGGGGCGAGACGGTTACCAAACTGTCCAAAAATAACAACACAACTCCGTTTGTTATATAAAAAATTGGGCGTTATAGAAGCTACTTCAGGTCGAACTACTTGGCCCGTATTTAATGTTAAACGAAAATCAGTGGGATTTACGGTACTGGGTAGAACTGGCCAACTAAAGCAAATTGGCATGGCATCTGCGTGGTCCGTAGCATAGCCAAATCCAAAGGCTACATCGGAAGGAGTTTGCGCAGTAGTATAAGCGGAAAAGGGGGCATTAGGGGTGGTGATAATCATCCAGGCGCCACCAGCAGCAACAACTCCTGATTCATTACCCGGAACTCCTTCAATTCCTTCAAAGCCATAATTTGCTGATAGGATTTCAGGCTTATCTCCCCATAAATCTGCATTAATTAATTTATCTTCTAATAATGTTTGATAGGTTAAAGAGGGGGGAGGGATAACCTCTACCCGCAATAAATCCGATTTATTGGTAACTCCGGCACAACTAATACCGTCATTCCAGCATGCCATTAATACGCTTGGTCCTTCACCGCTTATAATGTTGCCAACTCGCAAACCGTTTGGTGAAATCTTTAGTGTTAAAGTACAGCTTGCATTGGGAGCTAAAGTAAATCGAGATCCGCACCCTGTAGGTTGAATACTAGTATGGGCAGGCACAGATATAATAGAGGCGTTTACAGCGGTCAGAGAATTTGGGTTGGTAATTTGGTACTTCGCTTCAACAGGAAACCCTATTGCTACCTCGGTCGGTAATATTGTGGAGGGTTTTGCTTTAATAAAGAAAGGTAAATTGGAACTAATATTATTAAATTGCGGTTCATCTTGCGCGGTAGCAGCTTTATTTACACTGAGAAGAATCAGAGACATTAGTAATGAAAATAAAATATGGTACAAAAATTTTCCCCACCTATTCATTGCGGTTGTCCTTATAGTTAAAAATACCAACTAAGCTGTGCTAAAAAGGTATTAGTATAGAAATGAGATTGGCTTAAGTAATTGGGTACCGTCCCCCCGAGTATAGAGCCACTATCAAGTCCCACATGCCCTAAATCAGAGAATACATAACCCAAACCGAAAGTAACGTTGGGGAGCAATACCGTATCTATGCCTGCTCCAAGCATATAGCTTAAAGAACTGTCAGTGTGATGGGAAAAAGCAGGTGTAACAGTTAGATAACTGGGCACTGTCGTACTAAACTGCCTGGCTTTATTAAACCCACCTCCTACTCCTGCTGTCAAATAAGGATACCACCTTGGGCTCCATTGATGTTGCACTTTGGCTTCCGCTAATAACTGTGACAGTTGAACAGTATATTGGTAATTCGCATTAAAAAATGGCGGGGAAATTCCTTGCTGTAATGTTCCACTTACATTAAAAGAGTTAAATTGATGGTAACCTAAGCCAATAACCAGATTGTTTGAGGAGTTAAGCTTAAATATGCGACCCAATGAAACTCCATACCGAGCTGGATTGTTTTTAGAGGGTGTATATATAAACGTACTGTAACCGAGCGGAAACCGGGTACTTTTAACCAGCTGCTCTTTTGCTGTAAGGCCAAGGTCCAAGCCTAAAACAAATCGTTTATCGCTTGTTATATTTTCTGGGGTATTGCTATAAGTGAAATGAGAGAAGAAAAAGAGTAGGAAAAATAAAATAAATTGCCGCTTCAATCTATATCCTTATAAATTTATTTCCATTTGAAAATGAATATACTCTAAATAGTACAAATTCTAAAGTCTAGGAAATGAAAATTGATGATTCCTTAAATTTGCGGAGTTGCCCACTTAACCTGACTTTGTATTTCATGCGATAACAAGCTATCCCAAAAGCTAATTTCAAACTCCGTTGCCTTAACGAATGCCACCACCATTTTATTTTGATCTTCTGTTTGCAGCCCTCTTCCTAACTCTTCCATTATTTCAATGACACGTTGGTTAGCAATTATAAAACGTGGGCTTGAATAAGAATTTATCCACTGACGATATGGATTATCTGGTTGGACTGAGCGGTTCATCCATTCTCCTAATTCTTTATAATGGAAAAAACAAGGGGTGATGCTTGCGGCGGCTACTTCCACCGGGGCCTTTAAGGCAGTATTTAATAAAAAACTGGTGTAATTATTGATGGCATTACTTTTTGCTATGGTAATCCTTCTGGGAGGGAAAAACTCCGGTCTATAAGTTGTGACAGGACGAAAAGGGGTTTCATTTCTTACATAAAGAGATAAGTGTCGAAATACTTCTTGGTGAGCGCTCTTGGTAAGCCTTTTTGCAATAAGCCCCAATGCTTTTGAAAAGTCTTCAAGGTAAAGCCTATCCTGTTCTAGAAATTTATTAAATACAACGGAAGGTAAGGTTCCGTTACAAAGGGCGATATTAAAAGGATGGTTATGGATCTGGCCTCGTAAGTGAGGGGTAATTGCAGAAAGCATTTTGCTAAACACCATGATGCGTCTCACGAAGGAAGTAGAAATGATCAACAGGTCCCTTGCCTTTCCCAATTTGATAACGTGCCCCGGAGCGAATGGCTTTCGTTAAGTAACGTTTTGCAAAACCAATTGCTTCAGTAATTGATACCCCCTGTGCAAGAAAAGAAGCAATGGCAGATGATAGGCTGCAACCAGTCCCGTGTGTATGCTGTGTGTTGTATCTTTCAGTTTGGAACCATTCACATTTATTCGAGTCTCTTATATATACGACATCTACAGCAGATTTACTTTGTAAATGCCCCCCTTTTATTAATACATTCATATTGAGCTCTTTACCAAGTGATATTGCTCCTTGTTCCATATCAGTTAATGTGGAAAGAGGAGAGCCTAATAAATACCCTGCTTCCGGGAGGTTTGGAGTAAGAAGGTCACCTAGGGTAAACAGCTCTTTTTTTAGCAGCGCAATAGTTTTTAAATCCAGCAATGCTGAACCATCTTTGGCAAACATTACTGGGTCGATTACCACATTGGGGGGAGATAGCTTTTTTAATGCTGAGGCAACTACATTGATAATGCGTGCATCATGAAGCATGCCAATTTTTACGGCTTTAATATTTAGATCGCTAAATACGGACTGTATTTGCTGCGCTACAAATGAATCAGGCACTGCTTGAATAGCTTGTACGCCTTGGGTATTTTGAGCTACCAAAGCTGTTATGACGGAAGCCGCATAACTACCGGTTGCAGAAATTGATTTAATGTCTGCTTGAATTCCCGCGCCACCTGAGGGATCTGTACCTGCAATTGTTACTACACAAGGAGGGTTAATTTCTCGCATAGCAATCTCTTCCAGGTATCAATGCTAGTGCGTCAAGAAAATGCGGTTTGAAGGAACCCGGTCCTTCTGCTTGCTTTGCCGCGCGCTCACCACAGATTCCATAAAATACCACGGCAGATGATGCAGCTGCGTACCAGTCGGCATGAACCGCTGCAAAGGCTCCCACTACTGCGCTCAATAAACAGCCCGACCCGGTTAGCATAGGCATAAGAGACGAGCCAAATTCAAATTGCTTCATAGTTGATACGCTCACTACCGTATCAATTTGGCCGCTTATAATTACTACAGAATTGTAACGAGTCGCTAGAAGCTTTGCCGATTGTACGGCCTGCTGGGTAGCAAAACTACTATCCACACCCTTTGTATTTCCGCCTACGCCTGCCAGCGCCATAATTTCACTGGCATTGCCACGAATAACTGAAAAAGCAAAGCGCTCAAGTAAATCAAGACAAGTCTTGGTGCGATAGTAACTTGCGCCGGCGCCTACGGGGTCCAGTACAAGGGGCTTACCTAATTGATTTGCTGCTTCACATGCTTTTTCACATAAGGGAATAAATGCATCGTTTAAGGTTCCTATATTAATTACCGCGGCATTAGCTATTTGCATTAATTCATTAATTTCTTGAGCCGCGAGGCTCATAATAGGGGAGGCTCCCAGTGCAATTAAACCATTGGCCACAAAATCCATGGTCACGTGGTTAGTAATATTAAGAACTAAAGGTTTATTGTTTTTAATTTGGGAAAGTAATTCTGTAGTTTGGCAATCCATTTATTATCCTTGATTAATTGCTTGAATAAGTTGGGAGGCGGCTTGTTCAGGATGGAAATGATCGTGTATAGCACTAACTACGGCTACACCATCTACACCCTGGGCTATTACGTCGTGAATATTTGATGAATTAATCCCTCCAATAGCGACAACAGGGTGTTTAGATTGTCGGGTAAAATTTTTTAAACCTTTAAGACCCCAAATAGTTTTACAGTCCGATTTGGTCTTGCTGGGAAATATGGCACTCGCAGCTACG
>NZ_LR134415.1 GCF_900637865.1 Legionella adelaidensis | reverse complement strand
AAAGCAAGGATTTAGAAGACGTAGAAATTAGTTCAGAAGAAGATAAAGATGCCGATACCACTGGACTTTCTACAGAGGATGCGCCTGTAGTTAAATTTGTAAACCGCATTTTGGTAGAAGCCATAAAAAAAGGCGCCTCGGATATTCATTTTGAACCCTATGAGCGTGCTTATCGCATTCGCTATCGACAAGATGGATTGTTAAATGAAGTAGCTTCCCCGCCTGTCACGTTGGCAGCTCGCATTGCTGCAAGAATAAAAGTTATGTCCAGTCTTGATATTTCCGAACGGCGTATTCCTCAAGACGGACGTTTTAAAATGAAAATCTCACGAAACCGTTCTATTGACTTTCGGGTAAGCACCTGCCCTACTGTTGCAGGTGAAAAAGTAGTTATGCGTATCCTTGACCCAGGCGCAACAAAATTAGGTACGGAAACATTAGGATTTAGTGCTTTACAGAAAGAAAATTTCCTGCGGGCAATTTGTAAACCCCAGGGAATGATTTTGGTAACCGGGCCTACTGGTAGTGGTAAAACTGTTACTCTCTACACCGCTTTAAATCATTTAAATACAATTGATGTAAATATTTCGACTGCAGAAGATCCGGTTGAAATTAAAGTACCCGGAATTAATCAAGTAAACATAAACCCTAAGGCAGGACTTACTTTTTCAGGAACATTACGATCTTTTCTTCGCCAGGACCCCGATATTATCATGGTGGGTGAAATTCGCGATCTCGAAACGGCAGAAATAGCTGTGAAGGCCGCGCAAACAGGACATTTAGTGCTTTCTACCTTACACACTAACAGTGCGGCTGAAACTTTAACACGGTTAGTTAATATGGGTATCCCTTCATTCAATATTGCCAGCTCAGTGAGCCTTATCATTGCCCAACGATTAGTGCGTAAACTTTGCGAGCAATGCAAAACTGTTCGTGACGACATAACTGAAAGAGGCTTAACAGAACTGGGTTACACTCCCGAAGACGCAAAAAGTATGAAATGTTATAAAGCAGTTGGCTGCCCGCAATGTACCAATGGTTACAGAGGTAGAATCGGATTATTTGAGGTGATGCCTATGACAAAAGCTATTGGACGATTAATTATGTCAGGAGGAAATTCTTTAGATATTTTACATTTAGCTCAAAGTGAGGGAATGCTAACCGTTTACCAATCAGGATTAGATAAAATTAAAGAAGGAATCACTACTATAGAAGAAGTAAATCGAGTAACGGTGGATTGATATGGCAAAGGAAGCGAATAAAATTATCAATTTTCGCTGGGAAGGGATTAATCGTGCCGGTGAAAAAATAAACGGTGTTATTGACTCTCGCAGTCTCACTCTTGCAAAAACTGAACTGCGTAAGCAAGGGATAATACTGCGAAAAATTGCAAAACAAAGACAACCTCTGTTTAAAAAGAAAAGTAAAAAAATAAAACAAGCAGATATAACCGTTTTTAGCAGACAAATGGCCACAATGATTGAGGCAGGTATTCCGCTTATTCAAGCTTTTGATATCGTCGCTAAAGGACAAAGCAACCCACGTATGAAAGACCTTATTGAAACCATAAAAAAAGATGTGGAAACAGGGTTAACTCTTGCCGAGTCGTTAAAAAAGCATCCTAAATTTTTTAATGAATTATTTTGTAACTTAGTGGATGCCGGAGAAAAATCAGGTTCTCTGGAAGTAATGCTCGACAAAATTGCGAGTTATAAAGAGAAAATTGAGACGATTAAAAAGAAAATAAAAAAGGCCTTAACCTATCCTATGGCCGTTATTGTAATCGCTTTTTTAGTAACTGCCGGCTTATTGATTTTTGTAGTACCACAATTCGAATCCCTTTTTGCCGGATTTGGAGCTGATTTACCGGCTTTGACCCGTGGTGTAATTACTCTCTCAGAGTTTTTTCAATCCTATTGGTATATTATTTTTGGCGTTTTTGGTATAGCTATTTGGTCTTTTGTGTATGCGCGTAGCCACTCCCCTTCCTTCGCTCACACGGTGGATCGCTATCTTTTACGTATGCCTATTATAGGAACCATTTTAGAAAAAGCAGCCATTGCTCGTTTTGCAAGGACTTTATCGATTACTTTTGCAGCTGGTTTGCCACTGGTGGAAGCGCTAAAGTCAGTGGCTGGTGCTACAGGGAATATTTTGTATGCAGAGGCCACTGAAAAAATTCGTGAAGAGGTATCCAATGGCCAACAAATGCAACTGGCTATGGATAATACCAAGTTATTTCCTAACATGGTTATTC
>NZ_LR134414.1 GCF_900637865.1 Legionella adelaidensis | reverse complement strand
CATAATTAGAATGCCCTGCTTTTATATATCGTTCTAGATACTGGCAAGCATATTTCATGCGTACGGTACCCAGGTAGACCGCACCGCCTTTCATTTTGTGAGCCAATTTTTCAACAGCGGTCCAATCCTGACTTTCATGTGCCTTTTTAATAGCTTCTATATCTTTAGGGAGTTCTTGATTCGCCATGAGGTCTAACATTTGTAAGAGTAATTCTTCACTACCGGAATTTTGGATGCCTAAATTTTTATCTAGAATAGAATATTGATCCAAGGTGAAAAGCTCATCCTCTGTATCAGGTAAATCGACCCCCAATGAGTTTGTTGTTTTTGGGGTATTTTCCTCTAGTATATGATCATTAAGACCGTTTATACCGGGTCTAATTAAAGATACAGCTGTCTTCATAATTTCCAAACTAACCGGTTTTGTAAAAACCTCAGTAATTCCAGCTTGCAAACATTCCAGCTTTGCTTCGTCGCGAACATGGGCAGTTAAAGCAACAATCGGTATGGGTTTTTTATTTTCAGCAGCTTCCCACTCGCGAAATAGCTTAGTGAACTGTATGCCAGATATTCCCGGTAGCCCAATGTCACTGACAATCAGATCGAAAGGATGGTTTTTGGCCAGCTCTAACCCGCTTTCGCCATCAATAGCAGATTGGTATTGAAGCCCTGCACGCAAAGCAAATGTTTCGGCCATTTTTAAAGCGATAGTATTATCTTCTATCAGTAATACCTTCGGTGCGTTAATAGAGGCAGTTGGCTGGGAAGTTTTTTTTAATGACGGCTTAGAAAATACCTTTTCTTTTTTATCTTTAAGTCTATTGTCCTCAAATTTTTTAGTAGGTTTCCTTCCTATTTTGGAGGTTAGGTCAAAGTAAAAAGTAGTCCCTTTTCCTTCTTCGCTAGTAACATGTATAGCGGTCTCTAACAAATTTGCGTATTCTTGAGCGATATGCAGTCCTAAACCGTGTCCTGTATAAACGCCTTTGTATGAAGGACTTATTCTATAAAAGCGTTCAAAAACTTTGTTTAACTTGTCTTTAGCGATACCAATGCCTGTGTCTATCACTTCAAATCGTAATTTCGTTTGGTCTCCACAATTAGAAACACAATTAACTTTTATAGTGACCGAGCCTTCTTTTGTAAATTTTATAGCGTTACCTAAAAGATTTAATAAAATTCGATGGATTTTTGTACGGTCATTAAATAAATAAAGAGGAACATTCTCTTCAATATCTAATAATAGAGAGAGACCTTTTAATTTTGTCGAAGGACGCTCTAAATCAACTAAACTCTGTAAACAATGCCTTAACTCAAAATCTTCAAAATGCAGATCATGTTCATTTACATTATCTGCAGAGACCACATCTAAGATACCATTTAAAAGGCCTAATAGTTGCTCTGCACACTGATTAATGGATTCGGAGAATTGCTTTTGTTCTTCGTCTGCAGCAAGTTCTTCGAGAAGCTCCGATAAGCCAACGATCCCACTTAGTGGGGTGCGTATGTCGTGGCTCATATTTGCAATGAATTCTGTTTTAGCTAAGCTAGCTAATTCAGCATTTGCTCTTGCTTCCTTTAGTGCCGTAATTTCTACTGAAATACCCGCAATACCTACAACTTCTCCGTCTTTGTTTCGCAAAGGAACTCTATTTGATAAGAAGTTTGAAAAAGTCCCATCGGCATGAGGAACGGGGGGATCTTCTACTCCAAAGATAGGCACTCCCGACTCCATTACTGTAAGATCATCATTTTTTAATTTTTGGCAAAGCCCCTCCGGCCAGGCACAAATTTCTGCTAATTCTTCGTAAGTTTTTCCTTTAAAATCTTCTCGGGTCATATTTAACATGTTTAAAACATTTTGATTGCAATTGATCATTTTACAGTCGCGATCCACCCAATAAACATTGCAAGGCATATTCTCAATAAGAGTCTCTAATTGAAAAATTTCATTCGAAGCTAATTTTGGCTTTAACTCTATGGAGTGAATGAGATAAAAAATGTTATGAGCATCATCAATTTTTTCTATCTGCCATTCGATTTCTTGATTGTTAATTAAGAGTGATTTCTTTTGAGGAAATTGAGTAGTGGGGTCTGTAATGTAAAATTCAAAAGCGTTTTTTATTTCTTTCTGAAGTAACAAATCGTTCAAATACAGTTGTTTTGCCGTTTCATTAATATCCAGCAGCCTGAGTTTTTCATCAAATATTAACATAGCCTCAGAAGAGCTATTTAAAAGTGAGCGAATTAAGGGGTGGTGGATAATATTCATACTTTTATGTTATTATACTACCAGTTGGTTCTTTTGTTTTCCTGGTAAAATCAATTGTTTAATTTTTTCGGGTGGAATTTCACTAAGTATAGTATGGAATTTTAAAATGTTTTCTTGTTTTTTGATCGGTGAAGATAGTTTACTTATTCAATGTGGTAAATTATTGTTGGAACAAAGCTGCAAAATTGAAGCGATTGTTTCTCCTCTCTTAAGCGTACAAACGTGGGCAAAAAAACAGGACATCCCTTGTTTCCCTTCTTTAAATGATTTTCAAGAGAGTTCTCCTCGCAATGTAGATTACATTTTTAGTATCGTAAATAGCTATATTCTTTCACATTCAGTTTTAAAGTTCGCAAGAAAAGGCTCTATTAATTATCATGATTCCATACTACCTAAATATGCTGGAGTAAACGCTACTACGTGGGCGCTACTAAGCGAAGAACGCGAACATGGAGTTAGTTGGCATTTAATCGATGCAGGAATCGATGAGGGGGATCTTCTTAAGCAGGTAAAATTTCCTATTCTCCCTGAAGATACCGCATTTTCACTAAACCTACGTTGCTATGAATACGCAGTGCAGTCGTTTAAGGATCTTTTAGTCGAGCTTGTTAACGAAAATGTCAAATTACAGAAACAAGATTTAACTCAGCGTAGTTATTTCGGGGTAAGTGCAATTTTACCTAATTTTGGATTTATTGATTGGGAAAAATTTTCGGGAGAATACATTAAGCTATTTTGCAAAGCGACTACCTTAGGGCATTACAATAATAATATTGGCTCGTTAAAATTATATTTAGCTAACGACTATATATTAATCAAGGAAGTTGAAATATCTGAGATAGCCTCGAACTTTGGCCCGGGACTCATTTTAGATTTTACCGAGGATTTTTTAGAGATTTCAACCATATCCAAAGCAATAAAAGTTAAAAATATTGTTTCAAAACAAGGGAAGACGCTCTCCCCTCCGGAGGTCATGCGTCATTATGGTTTAAAGGTGGGGGATCAACTTCCCGTTTTTAATGAAATATCTGCGGCAGAAAAAAAATTCTATGCGCAAACTATTAAACATGAAAGTTACTGGTTATCTGAATTAAAAAATTTAAATGAGCACACGACTTTCCCCACTAGCCTTAAAAACGAACATAAATTGCGTGTATTAGATACTATCTCTTTTGAGCCTTTTATAGTTAAAAGCCAAGAATTATTAAATAATGTTCTTTCTGCCATTCTTATTTATCTTTATCGCTTAAATAATTTTGAAAACACAACAGTTTCATTTGCTATCGATGACGGAAATTTTTCTGGCCACGTTGAGAATATTTATTCTAAATTTATTCCTGTATCTACAAACTGGGATAGCAAAGAGACCTTGGGCTCCATTGCCGAAATAATAAAAAATAGCGTTCTGGTCCAAAAAAAATACCAAACTTTTTTCACAGATATTGCTGCGCGTCATTCCGTGTTAGAAGGGAAAGACTTAAATACAGGAATTGTAATTAATACAACGGGTATATCTTTTATAGATAAATTACCGGAGAAGACCCTTCTCTATTTTGACTGGTGTAATAGTTCAAAAACTTTAAAAATTTATGAATCTATAGATCCACAATATCACTGTGGTCTCTTAAATGTTCTGTTGAACAATTTAGCAAATCATATATTAAACATTTTTAAACTTTTAATTGAAGAGCCTCATACAAAAGCTGCTCATTTTGATTTTTTAACCACTGATGAGTCAAAAACTTTAGTTAACAATTGGGGTAAAGGGGAAACAGTTGCTATACCACAAAAATCAATATATCAAATATTTTCTGAAAATGTTAAAAACTTTCCCCACAAAACCGCTATTATTTTTGGAGAGCAAACAGTTACATACTTAGAGCTCGATGAAATGGCTTGCAAAGTGGCCGCATTTATCCGTGAGAAAAACCTTCCATCACAGTCATTAGTTGGGGTATATCTCCAAAGAAGTCCAGAAATGTTAGGAGTTATCTTAGGAATTTTAAAAGCAAACTGCATCTATGTTCCTTTAGACACGCGCTACCCTTTTTTAAAAATTGAAACTATTATTGAAGAGTCAAAATTTAACTATTTATTTACAACTATCCCGCTAAAAGAAAATCTAAAAACACATTTTAGTAAAAATATAAACCTCAAAATTCATCCAATTGAAAAAATTCTAGATAAAAATTTAGCAGAAAATAAGGAGATAAATCAGCCATCCTTTGATAGCTTGGCTTATGTTATGTTTACCTCCGGGACTACCGGTACTCCTAAAGGAGTTATGATTTCCCAAAAGAACGTTCTTAATTATTGTTATTGGTTTCTTGCCACCACTGAATTTAATGAAAACTCCATTATCGATTTTTCGTCTTCGATCGCCTTTGATTTATCCGTCCCTTGTACAATAGCCCCTCTAATTAGAGGCGGATGCGTTGCCATTTGCTCTGTCGAAGAAAAAACCAACCCCAAGCTTTATCTAAAATATTTAAAAAAGCAAAAAGTAACTCATGTAGAATTAACACCAGGTTATGTTGAAATGCTTTTACATTACCCGTCGTTAGTAAAAAATTTAAAGGATTTAAGATACATGATGCTTGGAGCGGATGTGGTCCACACTGAAGAAGTAGTGAAATGGAAGAAGCTAGCTCCCCATCACCGAATTGTCAATGAGTATGGCCCAACAGAAGCAACCGTCTCTGTTACTTCTTTTTTTATTGATGAAAAAGACTTTTTCAATGAAGCGAGCGTTCCAATCGGAAGACCTGCTTTTAATTCCAGTGCCTACATTTTTGATAAGTATAAAAATTTGTGTCCTATTGGGATGAAGGGTGAGTTATTTATTGGTGGTTCTCAAGTAGCCGAAGGATATTTAAATAAGCCTCATATGACGCAGGAAAAATTCGTGCGTTTAACCATTGAAGATAAAGAAGAAGTTTTGTATAGAACTGGGGACTTGGCGGCCTGGTTACCTGGGGGGTATTTACAATTTTTTGGCCGAAATGATTTTCAAGTAAAAATTCAAGGATATCGGATTGAATTACCGGCCATTGAGTCAGTACTTTTAAAAATTCCAGAAATTGAGCAAGCTGTAGTTCTGGTACAAAAAGGGGCGGTAAAGGAAAAATATTTACGAGCTTATATGGTTAGCAATAATAAAGATATTTCTATAGTAGATATAAAGAAATTTCTAGCTGCGCATTTTCCTTCCTACATGATTCCTAAAGAATTTTGTTTAACTGATAAAATCCCTTTAAGAGATAATGAAAAAATTGATCTGGTGGCACTAAAAAAACAATCTTTTCAAATGCTTACTTACGAAGATCAGGTAAATGAGGAACTTTCAGAGAATGAAAAAATAATTATTGGTATTTGGCAGCGAGCATTTCATATTAGAGCTATTGATCATCATGCAGATTTTTTTGATCTAGGTGGAGATTCTTTGTTAGCCCTACAAATTATGCTCGAAATAAAACAATACTTTAAAAAAGAAATTCCACTTTCTTACTTATTTGAATATCCCACAATAGCAAAATTAACAGCACAAATAGAAAAGCAGCTAAATAAAAGAGAAAACGCTGGTCCTGTAACCCTATTAAAATTAGCAAAAGGGGAGCACGCAATCCCGTTGTTTCTTGTTCATCCAGTTGGAGGTTCAATTTTTTGGTACAAGCATTTGGCTTCACTTCTCTCAAAAAGATTCACGGTTTATGGAATTCAAGACCCAAGTATAGATGGTCATTCCCTTCGTTTTAAAAGCTTAGAAGATATGGCAAGTTATTATCTACAAGAGATTCAAAAAATTTATAAAAAAGAATGTTTTTATCTGGCAGGTGCTTCTTTTGGCGCTACTGTAGCTTTTGAAATGGCCAATCAATTACAAGCTTTAAATAAAAAAGTCGGTTTTTTAGGATTAATAGATGGCTGGGCTCATTATCCTGATAATATGATGAAAGAGAATACAACAAAGCTTCTTATTAACCACGACAAAAAAATATCTGGGGATAAAAAAGAATATTTAGCAAATTTAGAGGAATATAGGAAAGAACTTTTACAAAAATATAGGTTTCCTAAATTAAAGCTCGATCCTTTTTTATTCAAAGCTTCAGAGTTATGGAATGATTTTATTCCTATAGACCACCCAGTAAATGGATGGTCAACATATATTGATGGAAAAATTAATAAACTACTTATTCCCGGAAATCATGAAACTATGTTATTCCAGCCGAATGTGAAATCATTGGCGATGGAGATAACCAATATTCTTTCAACCTCAATCTAACACCCAGCCTATAGGAGGGTACATGCGAAAGGACTTATATTAACGTTTTTCAAATTGTTTAATAATCAACAATAATACAATCCCAATTACCCCGCCAATAGCCGTGCCATAACCGAGGGATTTTAAACTGCCAATAATTGCACCCAATATCATGGAGACTGCTAACTCCGCGCTGTAGCCTAAGGAGTAGAGGACAATATCTGCGATATTATTTTGTGCAATTTCTTTGGTGCGGAATGTTTTTTGATGAATTTTATAGACAGTATAGAAGAGAGATGTTCCCCCACCGATGATAGAACCAATGATTAAGCCTATAAGAACGCCCATGCTTATCCCAATATCTAAATGGAAATAAGGATCCTTGCATTCTGGACATATGCCATAAGAGGATAGTATAAAAGAACAGGCTGCTGCTCCAATGAGCGCGCCGCTGGCGCCACCAACAGGGGTTCCTATTACTGCAGCAATATATGCGCTAGGATTTTGAATTAAATTTACAAGTGCTTCTTTGATATTCATAATATTTACCTCTAAAGCCGTTAAAGCTGTATCTTGAGATTTTTTAATGGAAAAAGCAAAGACTATCGATCTACCCTGGGCTACTACCATTCAATTGCTTGTTATTTTGGGAGGCATCCCTTTTTTTGCGCTGTTAGACAGCCCTTTTCTTACTTCTTATTTTTCTTATGATCAAAACGTAAGCAACACGGTAATGCTTGTTTTTTACACATGGCTTCTTATCATATCCGAGCGAAAATTATATTGGTTAATCTTGTTAATGACCATTTGCAGTTTAGGCGCCGAAATTATTGGTACGTATATTATAACGGCGTATCGTTATCGCTTAGATAATATTCCTATTTATATCCCTTTGGGGCATGCAGTAATTTACACTACGGCTTATCAATTGTGTAGACATTCCATCGTGTGGCGTTTTCGAAAGCCTATTGAAAAGAATTTAAAATGTATCGCTTTCTTTGTGTGTTTTTTTTCTTTGGTTTTCTTAAATGATGTAGGTGGTTTCTTATGCTATTTAATTTTTTTAATTCTTTTAGCGACGCGAAAAAAACCTTTATTTTATTTATGTATGTTTTTCATAGTGTATTTTGTTGAGATATCAGGTACTGCCTTGTCTACGTGGGTATGGTATGGGCAATTAAATAATCATCCGGAATATCCATCGACGACTATTTTCCCTTCTGGTGTTGCTGGACTTTATGGAATGGTGGATATCGTTTGTAATTTCTCCTACATAACCGTGCGAAAAATTATCCATAGGTTTAAGTTGAAATTAAACAAAGTGTGCACGGTTTAAAATCTTCTTGCCTTCGTCTTAATAATTCCTTAATGTTCCCAGTTTAAAATGGTCTCTTTTTGTGTTGTAAATAAGACGAAGTTAATGGAGTTGAGCTGCTGATGGTTATTTATCTCATTACTGCCTTTATATTGCTTCTTAGTTTAATTTGCGCGTTTGTAATGTTTTATAAACTAAGAAAACAACCTTCAGTAAAGATTTCCCCAGTTGAATATTTAAAATTAGGAATAAGCGGCGTTATCGCTTTTATTTCTGACACCTTGGGTGTGGGGAGTTTTGCAGTTAACGTTGCACTGGCAAAATTGTTAAATACCTTCGCGGATGACGAGCTTCCTGCCGTTAACAATGGTGCCCAGGTAATACCTGGAACCATTGAGTCTTTATTCTTCATGCAAATTATTAATGTAGATCTGACTACCCTGGTAACACTCGTTGCGGGAACTTGTATTGGTGGTTTATTAGGGGGAGCGGTTGTAAGCCGACTGAGCAAACAAGCCATTCGCTTGGCTATGATGTGCTGTTTTGTATTAATTATCTTTTTGCTATTAGCCCATCAATTTCATGTATTGCCAGTGGGCGGCGATGTTTCTGAGCTCCATTCATGGAAGTTAATAGTGGGCTTTCTGGCAATGATTGTTTGCGGCGCTTTAACTTCAGTTGGGATTGGATTGTTTGTTATGGTGCAAGGGGTATTGTTTTTATTAAATGTGTCCCCTTTAGTTGCCTTTCCTATTATGACCACAGCCGGTGCCATGCAACAACCCTTAACGACTTTGGTATTTTTAAAACACGATAAAATTCCATTGAAAAAAACCTTAATACTTAGTTTTTCCGGATGCTTGGGTGTGTTTATAACGCTTCCCCTCTTTGCCCATCTTACAGTAACTTGGCTGCACTCATTACTTTTAGCAATTGTAATTTATAATTTAATTGCTATTGGACGTTCTTATTTCCGTGCGCGTCCTGTTAAAAGCGACTGGGATTATTCTTTGGAAAATAAAGCGAATAACGTTTAACGGTATTCGCCAAATATCCCTGCCCCGCCTATAATGAATACCAATATTTATAACGCGTGATATTAATGGAAGATATAAAAAGTAAATCGCAAAAAAAGCGCGAAGCAGATGTTTTGCAAAAAATTGGAGTAAAATTAATCGATTTAAGCAAGGAGAAATTAGATACCTTGCCTCTTTCTCCGCCGCTTAAACAAGCTATCTTGGATGCTAAAAAAATAAAAAGTCATGGGGCTATCAGGCGCCAATCGCAACTTATTGGGAAGCTCATGCGAGCTGATGATAGTGCAGCGATTATTGACGCGTATGAAGGGCTTTTGGCTAAAGAGAGGGCGCAAACGGCTGCATTTCATGAGCTGGAACAATGGCGCGATCGTTTAATAAATGAAGGTAAAGATGCACTAACCGCTTTTATAGATGCTTATCATCCACAAGATGTGCAACAACTCAGGCAGCTTGTAAAGAAGGCAATAGAAGAGCAGCAAAAGCAACAGAATAAAGGTGCAGCCAGAGCATTGTTTCGTTTTTTAAGGTCTTGTGTAGAATGATACATAACGTATTTGTTAGTTGTCCTAAAGGATTGGAATATTTATTGGAGGACGAGTTAAAAGCGTTAGGCTTAAGGGTGACTCGTGTTAGTCCTCAAGGTGTTTTCGGTGAGGCCACTATACAAATCATTTATCAATTGTGCTTGTGGTCCAGAATAGCCAACCGCATTCAATTATTATTGTTCAATGGCCAAGCTCATAATGAGCAGACCCTTTATGGCCTCTGCAACCAATTTGCCTGGCAAACGGTTTTTTCCGCTAATAAGACATTTGCTATTGAGTTTCATGGTTCAAATCCACAAATTAGAAATTCTATGTTCGGTGCGCAGGTAGTCAAAGATGCGATAGTCGATCATTTTCGCCGTCTTCAAGGCGTGCGACCGGCCATAAATAAAGAAAAACCGGAAATTCTTATACACGTTCATTTAAAGAATGACATAGTAACCGTGAGTTTTGATTTAACCGGCTATAGCCTTCATCAAAGAGGATACCGAAGTCACGCAGGCGCCGCGCCTTTAAAAGAAAATGTAGCTGCAAGTATGCTTATTCGTGCTAATTGGCCCCATTTGGCTTCACAAGGATATACTTTATATGATCCCTTTTGTGGTGCGGGAACATTGATTATAGAAGGTGCCATGATCGCTGCACAGATAGCGCCCGGACTTTTACGAGACGATCAATCTTTGCATCACTGGGTTTTGCACCAGCCCTCACTGTGGGAAAAATTGCGTGCACAGGCTTTACAACAAGTGAGACCCGTTACGCAAAAATTTTACGGCACTGATAGTGACGTCAGAATGATTAAAATTGCTAACGAAAATGCTTCGCGTGCGGGCGTTGCGCGGCTAGTTGAGTTTGATGTTGGTTATTTAAAAGATGCAAAACCACTTGCTCCAAAAGGATTATTGATAGCTAATCCACCCTATGGTGAGCGTTTAGGGGATGCCACCCAGCTAGTTCCTGTTTATCAACAGTTAGGCAGTATAATGCATACGCATTTTCAAGGGTGGCGCGCTGCTTTTATCACCTCCAATCCGTTGTTAGCTAAAGCTACAGGCCTTCGGGCTGAGAAACAATATACGCTTTTTAATGGTCCTATTGAGTGTAAATTATATACATTAAATCTGGAGGGAAATGAGCTACGCGGCACACGTAGCGGCAAATTGTCAGCGGGTGGTGAAATGTTCGCCAATCGATTAGAGAAAAACTTTTCTCATCTTAGTAAATGGGCCAAAAAAAACCATATAAGTTGTTACCGTGTCTATGATGCCGATTTGCCAGAATATGCATTTGCTATTGATATTTATAATGATCATGCAGTATTACAAGAATATACGGCGCCCTCTAGCATTCCACAGCATAAAGTGGAGCAACGCAGTTTAGATGTTATTCAAATAACCCCTTCGGTCTTACGTATTCCTCCCGAGAATTTAGTTGTTAAACAGCGAAAACAGCAAAAGGGAACGAGCCAATATCAAAAGCTTAATAAAACCAAACATTCCCTCATAGTTCAGGAAGGCCAGGCAAAAATAAAAGTGAACTTGTATGATTATTTAGATACGGGGTTGTTTTTAGACCACAGACCGCTTCGTCTTCGCTTTGCGGAGCTGCCTAGTGGGACGCGTTTTTTAAATTGTTTTTGCTATACTGCGACGGCTAGTGTACATGCTGCGCTTGCAGGTGCTTTTACTACCAATGTTGATTTATCCAACACGTATCTCCAATGGGCCGAAGAAAATTTTAAATTAAATAATCTGCCTATAAACAAGCATCAGTTTATTCAATATGATTGTATTAAGTGGTTAAAAACAACCCATGACCGATTTAATGTTATTTTTCTCGACCCGCCTAGTTTTTCAAATTCTAAGCGTATGAACACGACTCTAGATATTCAACGGGATCATGTTGCTTTGATCGATGCAGCCATGCGTATTTTGACGGCCGATGGGATACTTTATTTTTCTACCAATTTAAGGCAATTTAAACTCTCGCCCCAGATAAAAGAAAATTACGAAGTGAAAGATATAAGTTCAGAAACGATTGATGTGGATTTTAAAAGGAATTCTCGGATTCACCAATGCTTTACTATAAAAAAGATTCCTAACTAAAATTCTCTATTTTCAATATCTTAAAAAGTTATACCTAAGCATTCACAAAGTTATCCACAGAGATAAATTTTGGTCAAAAATAAAATTATATAATAATCAATAGGTTGCGAATGAGGGCGCAAATAATACAAAAAAGCAGCAAAGTTATTCACATGTAACAACTTGTTTAGTATCAGTACCCTTGCATTTTCTGTTACACTATCTTTTTAAAAAAAGTACTACCTCGAACTAAAATATGACAACTGACTTGATTGAGCGCAAACCGATTACCGAATTTACGGAAAAAGCATACTTAGATTATTCTATGTATGTGATTCTTGATCGTGCACTTCCCCATATTGCCGATGGCTTTAAACCTGTACAAAGACGAATAATTTATGCCATGTCCGAGTTAGGACTCAAAGCAACTGCAAAATATAAAAAATCAGCGCGTACTGTTGGGGATGTTTTAGGTAAGTTCCACCCTCATGGTGATCAAGCTTGTTATGAAGCGATGGTGCTGATGGCGCAACCTTTTTCTTATCGCTACCCTTTCGTGGATGGGCAAGGTAACTGGGGTTCGCCGGATGATCCTAAGTCTTTTGCCGCCATGCGTTATACGGAAGCGCGATTATCGCCCTATGCTGAAGTTCTTTTGTCAGAATTACAGCAGGGTACGGTGAATTGGGTAGATAACTTTGATGCTACTTTACAAGAACCATCCTTACTACCTGCGAGGCTCCCGAATGTTCTTTTAAATGGGGCGACAGGCATTGCGGTGGGTATGTCTTCTGACATACTTCCTCATAATTTGAAAGAAGTAGCCAATGCTTGCATCCGTCTGCTTGATAAACCCGAAGCCACGCTAACCGAGGTATTACGTTACATAAAAGGGCCTGATTTCCCTACCGCTGCAGAAATTATTTCTTCTCCTGAGGTCATCCGTAATATATATGCCACCGGTAACGGCTCTATAAAAATGCGCGCTGTTTATCATATAGAAAAACATCATATCGTTATTACGGCGCTTCCTTATCAAGTTTCCGGTGCTAAAGTGGTTGAGCAAATTGCCCAGCAAATGCAACAAAAAAAATTACCTATGGTGGACGACATTCGGGATGAATCTGATCATGAAAATCCTACCCGTATAGTAATTATTCCTCGCTCAAATCGCATAGATGAGGAAGGTTTGATGCTGCATTTATTTGCTACAACCGATTTAGAACGCAGTTACCGTGTAAATTTCAATATGATCGGCCTCAATGGAAAACCGCAAGTTAAGAATTTACTAGAAATTCTTAACGAATGGCTAACATATAGACTGCAAACCGTGAAGAGACGACTTCATTATCGTCTGGAAAAAATTCTTGATAGGTTACATGTTTTGGAAGGCTTAATTATTGCATTCCTCAATATTGATGAAGTAATTGCAATTATCCGAGAAAGTGAAAATCCCAAACAGGAGTTAATGGCACGCTTTACTCTAAGTGAGCGTCAGGCCGAAGCTATTCTCGATTTAAAACTACGTCACTTAGCAAAATTGGAAGAAATGAAATTACGTGCCGAAAGTGATGAGTTAAGCAATGAACGCGACTCCATCCAAAAAATTCTTGCCAGTGATGCCGAGCTTCGCAATTTGGTAAAAAGTGAGATCCAAATCGATCGTGACCTATATGGTGACGCTAGACGCTCTCCTATTATGGAGCGTCAGGATTCTCAAGCTTTACGTGAAGAAGACATACTACCAAATGAGCCTATTACCGTTATTCTTTCTCAAAAAGGGTGGGTGAGAGCAGCCAAAGGCTATGATGTGAATGGACGTGATATTAGTTATAAGGCGGGCGATGAATTTAAAGCGCAAACCAATGCGCGTACCAATCAGCAAATTCTATTTTTTGATAGTGAAGGGAAAGTCTATAATCTTCCTGGCCATGTGCTACCATCAGCAAGAGGACAAGGTGAACCTTTAACTGGAAAATTAAATCCTGCGGAAGGAATGTTATTTACTGCTTTATTAGGAGGGGAACCAGAAGACTGGGTATTGTTAGCAAATGATGCGGGGTATGGATTCATTACCCAAGTTAAAGAGCTTTATGTTAAAAATCGCAATGGAAAAGCATGCTTAAAGTTACCCGTTAATAGTCAAGTGTTAACGCCAAGATTTATCAGTGATAAAGAAAACGATTTAATTGCATGCGCAACAAATACCGGCCGATTATTACTTTTTCCTGTAAAAGACTTACCCATTCTATCCCGTGGAAAGGGGAATAAGCTGATTAATATACCCGCTGTAAAAGCACAGCAGCGCGAAGAATTTATCGTAGACTTACAAGTATTTTCAGCGGATTCCTCTTTAACTGTTCATGCCGGAAAAAGGCATTTCACATTAAAAGGCAATGATTTACAGCCATATCAGGGAGAACGAGGCAGAAGAGGAAATCGCCTGCCGCGGGGGCTACAAAATGTGAGCGCTTTAGCAATTTCCAAGGAGTAGGCAATTTTTGTTATATTGTTTAAAGACACCTAATGCAAAAGAGCTGTTGGAGCCGCAAGGCCCCCTCTCTTTTAATCTTGCGGCACCACCTACTTCTTTCTGTGAGTCATTCCAGCTGCAGCCTGGTCTGTAGGCATTATGATCATCTCGCTAATGTTCACATGCGCCGGACAACTTACACAAAAATAAATGGCTTGGGCAATATCTTCTGGATTAAGTGGAGTCATTCCTTGGTAAACATTATCCGCACGTTGTTGATCACCTTTAAAACGAACCAGGCTAAATTCCGTTTCGACAGCTCCCGGATCGATACTGCTAACGCGAATTTTGGTACCCAATAGATCCATGCGTAAGCCCTGAGAAATCGCTTTTACGGCGTGTTTCGAGGCACAGTAAACAGAGCCTTTTGGATAAACTTGGTGACCGGCGATTGAGCCTAAATTAATAATATGACCTGTATTGCGCTCAAGCATTTGAGGAAGGACCGCTTTACTAACATATAAAAGCCCTTTCACGTTTGTGTCTATCATTGCTTCCCAATCTTCTATATCCGCTTCTTGAAAATTTTCCAAGCCGGCTGCCAATCCTGCATTATTGATTAAAACATCAATATTTTGCCAATTTCCTGGCAGGCTCTTAAAGGCGGTAAAAACTTTATTTTTATTTCTAACATCTAATGCAAAAGTGTGGACATCAATCTTATATTTTTCCTGGAGTGTACTTTTTAATTCCTGGAGACGCTCTTGCCTGCGAGCACACAACAATAAATTGGCACTTTTTTGGGCAAATAACTCTGCGCATGCTTTGCCGATTCCGCTAGAAGCGCCGGTAATCAATACAGTTTTATTCTTTAATTCCATGTCCGCAATATCCTTTAAAAAGCGATTTTTTTTTCGTTTGTGCTTCGGAAAGTAATAAATTTCGCAGTAAGTGTTTCTGTCTCTTCTTTTTACTCTGGAAACAAAATCCCTTGGTTAGGATTAGCCAAGTAAGATTCTTGGGTATAATTATTATTCGTTAAGGTAAAATGCCTTCGGCTGCTTGACTTATTTTATGCTCAAGAGAGGCAATAAATTCTGTCAATTGCTTTCTCTTCTTTTCTTGTTGATTTTGGCACTGAATTAATTCATGGCTTATTTGTAACGCGGATAATAGTAAAATTTGATATTCATCTAGTGATTTATAAGCGCTTTTCTTTTTTATTAGGTGTTCATTTAATCTTTGGGCAGCCATGTGTAACATGTCAACTTCATCTTCATTGCATTTAAGCTCATAAGTTTTATTGCATAGGCGGATAGTGCATGTTTTTGTTTTTGCCATTTTGGCCCCTTCTATTTGATACAGCGCTGTCCAAATGGTAGCAATTTTGGATTACCCGAGCAAATCAGTTATTATTGGAAAATTTAGTAATGAGATAGCTATGTCAAACATCATCCCAGAACATTTACCGAATTACGAAGAATTTTTAACCCATATTGATGGGTTGGACCTTCCTTATTCAGGAAGTGAGGTCCATGGCGTAATGTGTGGATACTTATGTACGGGGGCGAGCAATGAAGGAGAAAATTACATTCGCGCCTTAGTAAACAACACAAAAAACAGCACAAAAAAAGAAGCGCTAATGGCTTTATTTTCGGTATATGCTATTAGTTACCAGCAATTAATAAACTTTGATTTTGAATTTGAATTATTACTACCGGATGAAGGATATCCTTTGGTTGCAAGAGCACAAGCATTTAGTGAGTGGTGCCAAGGTTTTACCCAGGGAGTTGCTTTATCCGGATTTACTGCTTCACAATTAAGTGAGGAAGAAGCAGTGGAAGCCCTTCGCCATATCTCTGAGTTTGCCGAGCTTGATTATGAATCTTTAGATGTAAGTGAAGATGATGAGAAAGCGTTGTTGGAAGTCAGTGAATATACCCGCTTGGCGGTATTACAAATTTTTAATGATATAAAAAATACGCTAACCCCTAACAGTGAAAACTCACATTAATCATATGATCACACAGAAAGAATATGTAGAACGTAGAAAGAAATTGGCATCAAAGCTTCCGCCCGACTCGTTAGCAATTATCCCTGCCGCTAGCGAAGTTACAAGAAGTGGCGATACAACTTACCGTTTCCGCCAAGACAGCGACTTTTATTACCTAACAGGTTTTAATGAACCCGATGCTTTACTCATACTCACCTCCGGCAATAACTGCAAGGCGTATTTATTTAATCTTGCTAAAGACCCCGTGCAAGAACTATGGACAGGTATACGCCTGGGGCAGGAGCAGGCTTTAAAAGAGCTGGGTGTGAACGAGGCGTTTTCCCTTAATGAAATAGAGAAAAAACTTCCCGAAATAGTACAAGATAAAAAAGCTATTTTTTATCCGATAGGCCGTTACCAAGCATGGGAAAAGAAAATATTCGCTGCTTGGCAAGAAGTAAAAATGCAGAGTAGAAAAGGAATTGCGGCTCCTGACTCCTTTATGGATTTGCAACCTATCCTTGGGGAAATGCGTCTTTTTAAAAGCGAATCAGAAATTGCCTTAATGCAAAAAGCTGCAGATATATCTGTTGAAGGACATTTGCGCGCGATGCAAAAGGCGAAAGTGGCCCAATTTGAATATGAATTGGAGGCTGAGTTAATTTATCGTTTTACCCAAGGCGGTTGTCGTAGTGTTGCTTATGATCCGATCGTCGCAGCTGGAGCCAATGCGTGTATCCTACATTATACGCAAAATGACAAAGCTCTTAGAGATGGAGAGCTCGTATTGATTGATGCAGGTGGTGAGTATGCAGGATATGCTGCTGACATTACGCGTACTTTCCCCAAAAATGGAAAATTTAGCTCTGAACAAAAAGCTGTTTATGATTTAGTTTTACAAGCCCAAAGAGCAGGCATAGAAAAAGTTCGTCCCGGAGTGCTATGGGATGAAATTCAAAAAATAATAGTGGAGGTATTAACCACGGGTCTTCTTGAGCTAGGGATTCTAAAGCCAAATAGTTTAGAAAAAGAGGAGTATAAGCAATTTTATATGCATAACTCCGGGCATTGGTTAGGTTTAGATGTGCATGATGTAGGATCCTATAAGATAAATCGACAGTGGAGGCCATTGGAAGAAGGCATGGTGCTTACTGTAGAGCCTGGGTTATATATAAAAGAAGATGCCTTGAATGTTCCAGAAGCTTTTCGTGGTATAGGCGTTCGTATTGAGGATGACATAGTAGTAACCTCCACAGGAAATAAAAACTTAACAGGTAAATTAGCCGTTGAGTCATCTGAAATTGAGGCTATTGTTCGTGGAGCCTAAAAAACTAAACGTGGATATATTAATTGTCGGGGGCGGGCTTATTGGTGCAAGTCTTATGCTTGCTCTGAAAAATTCGGGGGTATCTACGCTATTAATCGAATCTAAATTAACCTATGAAAAAGAGGAAGATTTTGATGCGCGGACATTAGCACTCTCTCCCTCCAGTATGCGAATTCTAAAGTGTATCCATCTCTGGGAGGAGCTTGAGCCGGATATTACTCCCATTAATATGATACACATCTCCCAGAAGGCCTCTTTTGGTTTGGCGACCCTTAAAAGTGAAAAGGAACCTTTAGGCTATGTAGTAGAAATGCAGCACTTACAAAAAATTTTTCATAAAAAACTTTCTTCAGAAAAAATATTAAATTCTGCCCGTCTTATTAATTATGATAGAGAAAAGAAAGTCGCGGTTATTGAAAAAGAGGGTGAACAGATTACTGTTATTGCACAACTCATAGTTGCTGCCGATGGTGCAGGTTCTCATTTAAGAGAGTTTTGTAAGGGTTTAAATGTAAGTGAAAAGGTCTATGATCATGTAGCTATTGTTGCCAACATTGGCTTAGGGCGCTCTCATAATTACTGCGCTTACGAACGATTCACTGCTGATGGGCCGCTAGCCCTTTTACCCATGACGCGAATGCGCTCGGCATTGGTATGGTCTCTCCCTTATGGGGAGGCCAAAAAAGTAATGGAGTTAAGCGATGCCGAATTTTTAAAAAAAGTTCATCAGCTCTTTGGATATCGACTAGGCAAATTGGTCAAAGCAGGAAAAAGAACTTTATTTCCTTTAAAACAATCAATTATGACGCAAACGATTTCTTGGCCTTTTGTTTTCATTGGTAATGCAGCGCATACTTTACATCCTGTCGCCGGCCAAGGTTTTAATTTAGGGCTGCGCGATGTAGCCACGTTAGTGCAATGCATAGCGGGCAAGGGCCTAAACTCACAGATGTTAGAAATGTATCAGCAGCAACGAATACATGATCAAAAAGCAATTACATGGTTAACCGATAATCTGGTAGAGTTATTCACCAATAAATTGCCAGGCTTACACGCTGCTCGAGGTTTGGGCTTACTAGCGCTTGAAAACCTGCCGCTATTCAAAAAAATTGTGGGGTATTACACTCGCGGGTTTGCGGGAATAACGCCCGATTTAGTCTGTGGTATACCGATACAACACAAGGTCTCTTATGGAAAGTTATGACATTATCGTAATAGGTGGCGGTATAGTGGGTTTGAGTGCTGCTATTGCGATGAGCAAGCATAATTTTACTGTTTCCCTAATCGATGCGGGTGGTTTAACCGCTACTATACCCGATACACCGGATGTACGTGTATATGCCATTAATCAATCTTCTGAGGCATTATTCCGTGAGCTAGAAGTTTGGGATTTATTAGAGCAGAAGAGGTTATCCCCTTATGCTCATATGCATATTTGGGATGCGGCTTCCAATGCAACAATTGATTTCGACGCGCGGATGATTGCCAAAGACAAGCTGGGGACTATTGTAGAAGAGTCTGTATTAAAAGTTGCTTTACTACAAAAAGCACGCGAGTCAGGCATACATTTGCTTTCTGAAAATAAAGTGTCGGGAGTAAGTCTTATAAATCAGACGATGCATTTGCAGTGTGGAGAAAATACCTGGAAGAGCAAATTATTGATGGTTGCAGATGGTGCTAATTCGCATACTCGCGATTTATTGGGAGTTTCGATAAATCAATGGTCATATCATCAAACCGCACTGGTAGCAAATGTTGAGACGCAGCATTCCCACGAAAAGACGGCGTACCAAGTGTTTAATCCCAGCGGCCCACTGGCTTTCTTACCCTTAGCCAATCAAAATCAATGCTCTATAGTGTGGTCCTTACCACCCGCAAGAGCAGAAAGTTTAATGGCAATGGGGGAAGAGGAATTTTGTAAACACTTACAAGAGGCATTTGCCAAGAAGCTTGGTAATGTAAATCTTCTAGGCAAGCGCCATTCATTTCCACTAACAATGAGGCATGCAAAAAGATATACCGGCGATTATTGGTTATTATTAGGCGATGCCGCACATACTATTCATCCTCTTGCCGGGCTGGGCTTGAATGTTGGGTTAGCAGATGTGCAAAATTTTAGCCGCTTATTTGAAGATAAAAAAAATTTGCATTCGCGAAAATTATTAGGATCTTACCAACGACAAAGAAAATATGAAGTTTGGCAAATTATTGCAGCTATGCAAACGCTCAAAGGTATTTTTGCCAATCCTTTACTTACAGGGATTCGAAGTGTGGGACTAAATTGTATTAATCAACTGGACTTCGTTAAACGATTTTTTATTCAGGCTGCGGGATGACGCGTTAAAAGCAAGCCAATGACTAATAGTACTATGTGTGTGATACACTTTCTCACCACCTTAAGCTACAAGGAGAAGCCAATGAAATTTTTCATTATTTTTATATCTGTTTTGCTTAATGGGGTGGCCGTCTCTCGCCCTGACGTTAAGTTAATAGGAGAGTTAAACCAAACTATTACCCTCCCTTCCAATAAACTGGCTAACTCTATCCCTCTCAATCGAGATATTTCTTTATTGAAACTGAAATTCAGTGATACTGCTTTGGAAACTATGAGCAAGCGCGCTAGTTTTATTTTAGCCAACGATAATAAAACCGAATCCTGTGATGGTCCTCGCAGTATCCAACTGGGGATGAATAATATCCCCGTTTTAGATCAAGGGAGTCATGCAACATGTGCTACTTTTGCTAATACCGCCGCTATTGATGCAGGCCTTGGCCAAGGAGACTATATTAGCCAGCTATGTTTATTACAACTTGGCTTAACTCTTGAAAGTGAAAAATTAGCCTGGACACCTAGCGGTTGGTCGGGAACTCTTGGCCCGATTGTATTAAAAACGATTGACACTTTTGGCGTGGTTAGCAAACAAAATCAAAAAATCTATGGGTGTGGTGGCTTAAAAGAATATCCTACCGATGGTACAGGCCCAACTTCAGGTATCTCCTTGGCGGATTATCATGAAAATAGTGATGCACTCAGACGAATTGCTGGTTGGTCCCCCATTTTAGATATCGCAGAATATACAAAAGTTGATAAAAATATTACCTTCCAGGATGTGAGAAATGCTTTAGTTTCAGGTGACAGGGTAACTATTGGTGTTGCATTAGTCGATTTTGAGTTAGGTACAGTTGGGGCTGTTGGAAAATATAAAAATGAAAATGATACATGGGTGTTAACCCATGAAATGCTCGTTGATCTGTACAAACAGACTGCCTCTCTGGCCGGTCATGAAATGATTGTTACCGGATATGATGACGACGCAGTTGCTTATGAATATGGAGATGAAAAAATCAGACACCAAGGGTTATTCAAGCTCCGTAACTCCTGGGGCGACAAACTGGGGGATGGTGGCGATTTTTACATGTCTTATGATTATTTTAAAACACAAGTTATTGAAGCACAGCGAATTAAAATACGGAAAAATTATTAGAAATTTAGTATTAACTGAGGTACTTACAGTAAAAGTATCGACATAGTCTTAATAGCTAAATAATACTAAATTTACATGAACAATTTGCATGTTTATGATACACTCCTGCGTCTTCTCGACCATAAATTGGAGAATTGTTCATGAAAATTGCACGTTTTGTGTATGTATCCCTCTTCGCCGCCGGGTCGGTTTTTGCTCAAGATTTTCAAGTTGTGGGCAAAATTACCCACCCACTATCTGTTCCCGTTACCAAAGCCACAAGCTTGAAGGCTCAGCCTTTAAAAAGAATTACTTTAATGAAAGTGCAATTGTCGGAGCAAGCTCAGTCAGCGATTAAGGCACGCACGAACTCAGTAAAGCAAGCGCATACTCTCTTATCAGCAGGAAAATTACCCTCTAAGGTCCAGCTGGGTATGGGGAATGTTCCGGTTCTCGATCAGGGGATGCACGGCACCTGTGCTACTTTTGCTAATACTGCTGCAGTTAACGCTACTCTAAATCTAGGCGATTACATTAGTCAGTTATGTCAATTAGAGCTGGGCAGCTTTCTGGAAAATAATGGATACATCCCTAGTGGCTGGAACGGCACATTGGGGAAAACTGTGCTCAGCCAAATGGATTCCTTTGGAATTGTTAGCAAAGATCAACAGGAAATGTATGGCTGTGGTGGTATGACTCAATATCCTGTTGATTCGGCAGAGTTAGGTGAAGAACTTTCTCCACAAGAATTTCATAAATTGAGCGAGCCTTTATCCGATAAAATTGGTTGGAGTAACATTTTAGATGTGTATCAAGCCTTTAATGATAAAGTAAATATCATTAGCGTGTTGCAGCAAGTAAAAGAATCATTAAATAAAGAGGAGCGAGTTACCTTCGGTGTGCTGTTACCTGATCTTGAATTAGGAGTTGCCGGAGCCGTGGGCTCTTACCATGCTCAAAATGATACGTGGGTCTTAAGTGATGAAATTATTCGTGATTTATACCAATCAATGATTCAAGCAGGTCATGAGATGGTAATTACTGGATATGATGACAATGCCATTGCTGTTGATAAAAATGGCATACAACATAGAGGGTTGTTAACGCTGCGTAATTCCTGGGGTGAATCAATCGGCGATCACGGAGATTTCTATATGTCGTATGATTACTTCAAGGCTTTGGTAATCGAAGCGCAAGAGATTAGATCCTTGCAAAAAGATAAAGATAAGGACGTTGAGGCCGTTAGCTAGCGGGCAAACATTTCTTTACTAAATTGAATTCTTGCTGGGATGGGTTCTCGTCCCAGTGAGGCTCTTTTTTCAATAAGTTTATAACGATTTAAACCGCCTTCTCTGTTAGCTATTTGAATATTCAGCCCGGGCCGCGCATTCAGTTCCAGCATCATAGGGCCTTTTTCTTTATCGATAACAACGTCTACGCCAAGATAGCCTAAACCAGTTAATTCGTAGGAACTAGCAGCAATTTCCAATATTTTATCCCAATAAGGGATTTCAATATCGACAATTGAATTTAAAGTGTCGGGATGATAATCAATGGTATCATTATTGCTTACCCCCCCTAGCGTTTTACCGTTAGATAAGTTTACTCCGGTTCCTATTGCCCCCTGGTGAAGGTTAGCTTTTCCCCCGGAAGAACGGGTAGGAAGGCGTAACATCGCCATAGCCGGATAACCTAATAAAGTAATAATTCTAATATCCGGGATGCCTTCATGGCTGACTTCGGCAAAGACGGGGTCCACAATGACTCGTCGCTCTATAATCGCGTAATCAGAGTGTCCGCCAAGACTATATGCACCTGATAATAAACAAGATAAATGGTAACTGAGTTCTTGTTTGGTAAGTAGCTTGCCATTGATTTGTCGGTAGCGTCCATGAACTTGTCCAGTAATTACCAGGATACCATCACCACCTGCGCCACGTGCAGGCTTAATTACAAAGTCTGTATAAGGTTGTAGAAGTTGATCAATTTTTTTTATTTGATGTTCTGTTTCAATAAGTTCGTAAAGCGCGGGAACTGCGATACCTGCTTGTAAAGCGAGACGTTTGGTTTTTAACTTGTCATCTACCAAAGGAAAAAGTCTACGTTTATTATAACGTAATACATAATCACTATTCCTTTGATTGATGCTTAGAATGCCATTTTTACGTAAACGTAAATAGGTCTTTATCATGACCGAGCCTTGGCTAATACATTAAAGCGGACAAGCTCTAACAAACGATAGCCTCTATATTGACCAAACCATAGTAATAATGCCAAAAGGACTAATAATAATTCCGGGAAAGCAAAAATCAAATATTGCATGGGTGCATAATTCATTGCGCCATAGCAAATAACAGCTGCTAACATGCTACCTGCACCAGCGCTTAAAGCTTCACCCGCACCCCGTTCATCCCAGGTAATGCACATCCGTTCAATGGTCATAGTTAAAATAACCATGGGGAATAATGCTACAGACAATCCGGAATCCAAACCTAAATTTTGGCAAATAACACTTAAAAAAATCATTAACAGGATAACAATAGTTAAAATTGAAGCTAAGCGGGGGACGAGCAGTAAACGTAATTGATCAAGATAAAAACGGGCTAAAAGTCCGAAAGAAACGATAAGGGTAAATAAAATAATTCCCCAAACCACATGCGTTTCTCTAAAAGCAAGCGCTATAAGGACAGGCATAAATGTCCCAAAAGTGCTTAAACCAATAAAATTCCGCAACAATAAAATAATGAAAGCACCTATGGGCACGGTAAGTAAAATTTTATAGGTCTCTTGTACTTCTACAGGTAATTGTAATAAAGAAAAGCGTAATAATTCAGATTCAGTCTGCAGTCCCCTTGCTTTAGCGATGGTCAATGCATTCATAGGGGCAGCAGAAACGGAGAGGGAAAATTGTGGCTTTTTGCCGCCTAATACCGAAAAAATAGGCTCACTACCATATTGCCATATTAATAAGTTAGCCGGGAGCCCAGCCACGCCCGTTTTGGGATTAATAAAAACCCACTCCTTATCGTTATAAACTGCTAAATAAAACGTTAAATCTGTTTTATGGTATTGCTCTAAATAAATTCCCTGCACAGGCATAGCAGCGATTTTGGCATTATTTAAAACTAACACCGCTGCATTAACTATACTCAACTCACTAACGTCATTACCTATTATCAACCTTGAATTTCCCTCATTCTTATTAAGCTCTTTAATAGTACTTTGTGCAAATGTTTGAATGTCGGCTGATGATTGTCTCGCCTGAAGAATGATAGCGTCCACTGCCGCTTTTTGGTTTTCAGGAAGAATTTCGGTTTTAAAGCGATGCGGTTTAGGAAGATTTGTTTCATTAATATCAGTTTCGCGAAAAATAGCACGGTAATAGAGGGATTGTGGGCCATGACCACGGCGTAATGACCAAATAGCTTGACGATTATACCCGTCTAAATGAGTGGTTACTCCATAATTTTGAGCGACAAAATATTCATCTAAAATGCTAAAATATGGTGACATATACGGAATAGAAAAACTGGCCTTTACGGGAACATGGGGATCCGCATTGAAGCGCAGGTTGGCTTCTACCATCCAACTGTTGACATTTTCCGTATCAGTAAGCGGCACATCTAACGCAAAGTGCCGATATAAAAACAAACCGATTCCCACCAAAAACAAGGTTATTATGAGGCCATAAACATGGCGCTTATTCGATTGCATCTTTAGACATTCTCAGTTTTAACAAGATATTTTTTACTCGGATCAATTATCCCATCAAAAGCAATAATTGCTTGTCGACCTAAAAGAAGGGGATAAATAAATCGTTTTCTATTTGTCAGATTAACTCTGATAACTCTTTCCTTATCAGCTAATTTAATTTTCATTAATACTACAGGACGTTGAATAGACTTATGGACTAAGGACTTTGCTTGTCTCTCTCCGGCCCGTATTTTTATATTAACATCACCCACATACTCACATTGAAAAAAAACGTCGCCTTCTTTCGAAGGTACTATAAAGCTTAGATACGGTTTTCCATCAACTTCTGTTTCAGTAATGTGAGTGGCATTTAGAGATGCGGATTTAGCACCTGTATCTAATTTTGCTGATAACGTTAAATTTTTATCAACTAGCGTTGCCTTTTCGATAAATCCATAGATTATTTTTTCGTTATTTGCCATGGTACTTCCACATAAAAAAGTCCAAGAAAAAATGAAAAATAAAACTAACCGCATCTAATCTCCCAATAATAAAACAGAGTAATATACCGTTTGTTCACACTAGATGCTATCTTCTTATGCGATTCGTAGAAAAATGCAGAAAAAAGCTTACATATTTTCAAGAAAAAGCTCTTTTATCTTTTCTAACACCCTATGATATAATTGTCGATGGGCTACTATTTTTTGATGCATTTTGAACCATTTTGAAATTTTACTTGCCATTTAGTGCCTGAGTATGTACAATTTGCGTCATCTTAGCCGCCGCTTGTGAGACGCATGTCGACCGAAATCGATTCTGCCATGTCCGCCAAAGAGAGTATAGATAAACGACGCTCTTCTCTATCGGTCGTTCAAAAGTTAAAAAATGAAGGCAAACAGCTTGCAAAAGATTTACACAACGCCGGCGACGTTTATGTGTGGTACGCTCTTCTTGATGGGATGAGCTTATCTTATAGCATGATCAAGTATGTGTTTGACATGCTTTGTACCAATACCGATACCCTTTCTACCGATGCAATGCATGATTGGATGATGACGCCCCAGGGCGTTGCTGCAATCACTTCAGAATCTTTTTTCATTATTACTTTTTCTTATTTTGGCAATATCTGTAAATCTGATGAGAAAAGCCAGTGGAAAAAATTTTTGGCACTCTCCTGGCCTTATTGTCGCGATTCCATGAAAGGTCTAAAAAATGCATATAAAGGCATACGTAGTACTTTTCAAATCGCAGAAGCATTAGGCATTGCTAACACGCATCAAATGATTGTACCAGTTGGCCTTTTACTCGGTGTCTTTTCAGCGCTTAATCGAATGTGGATGCGCAAAATGATTTCTGAGCGCAAAAAAATGATGACGGAAAATGATAATTTGTTAGAGGAAGTGAAAGCGAAATCTCAAATTTCAAGTGATGAAATTACAAATATTATGGGCCGCATTCGTAGCCAATCAAATTATTTACGTAATAAAGGGCTAACGGGAGCAGCTTATGGAGGAATTGTTGATGGCATGTACCTCTATATGGGGGTAGTAACAATTTCGGTGTTTGCTCCTCACGTTTATTTGGCATTAAGTATTTGCTCTATGTTATTTACAGTAGGCTGTATTGCGACGCGGATGTATGAAGAGCATGATTTTCAAAAGCAATTGGTGGTCACTCAGGAAAGAATCAAGTTAGCAATCATTGGAAAAGAGATACAAACGCTGGTGTTACAGGCAAAAAGTATTGGTGAGGAGATTGAAGGTCTTACTCAAATTAAAGATGAAGTTGTACTCAACGCGGAATCTTTACTTTTTGAGCAGTCTCTTATTTCAAATCGAGTGTTAGATATAGAGAGACTTTCACGTGCTTATGCACAATTAGGCACCTTTTTAGATATAAAATGTGATGAATTTGAAAAACAAAAGTCGAAGCTGCGTTCTACTATGGCCCTTTCTTACACTGAGGCGGCTCTGGCAGGCATCAGAAGTGGTCTTGGAGCCTACAGTGCCATTTCTAGTGCGCTGTTTGCCATTGTCACTATCAATACCATGCTTTTAATGCCAATCTCCCCTGGTTTGGTAATAGGCACAGTCGCTCTGGGCGCGGCATCTGTTGTTGTATTTTTAGCGCATGCTTTAATAGTTAATTATTATCATCATAAAGCACAAGCAAAAGCCGGAAATAAAATCCAAACGCTCGCTGAGTTTATAGCAGATGTTAAGTCAAAAAAAGAACAAGTAGCGGCCCTTAAAAATGAAAAAATTGAGAAAATAATTCGCATTGGTTGGGCTACGGACCCTTCACCGCAATTTTATTTTCTAGAGGTTTTCGAAATTGTACGTTCTTTTTTCTCTGGGGTGGCCAAAGGGCAAAAATCTGTAGATTATACATTGAACCCTCTCCAGGAACCGGATGAAAAAGGACATTACCATGATACGAACATCATGCTTATGCTCACAATGCTGAGCTCCTTTTTCTATGCGATAGGTTTAGCTTTAAGGGCGCTGGCCAAAGGTTTTGGCAGGGAGTCTTTAATTAAAAATAATCAAGAAGAACTAGACGATGTAATAGAAGAAGCGGAACAACTAATAGAAGATGAAGAGCCCCCATCGCCACCTAAAGGTCCAAGTGGTAGTCCTGGTCCTAACTTACGGACTTGTAGCTCGGAGCCAAGAATAGCTCTCCTGGACCCCACGCTAGGTACGGTAAGTGCAGGAGTTAGCCCTTCAAGCCAATTCGGCAAAAATGCGTCTTCTCCCACATTTTTTCTCAAGGCACGCCGAGTGAGTGAAGGAGACGCGTCCGCTGTGGAAAGATTTAAAAATAAGAGCGGTGGCTTATCTCCTATTTTGGAAGATAAGCTTTCGAGCCCTTCTTCACGTCCCGATACCCAAATGGAGCGTCGTGTAGAGGCACCTAGATTCTTCTCTCCCCCTCCTGCTAGAAGACCGCCTGACTCCCTTCCCAGAAGACACAGTGAATCTGATTTATCTTCCCCTCTCTTTAATTTCGGTATAGTTCGGGATTTAGCGTAGGATCATTGTACATTTTAAACTGATGATACACGCGAAAAGTTCTTTTTTTATTCAAAATATCATCAAATAAGTCATGAAGACACTTTTCTAATTGGTCTTTTTGCGCCAGTAAAATAGCAAGCTTATTTCTACACTTAATTATATGGTCTTGGCTCACGTCCTGACGATTAGCTTGAATCTCCATATGAAAGCTTTTTAAGGTAAGAATGGAGAGCCTGTCGATCATCATTCCGGGTGTTTCAGAATGTACCGGACAAATACTGTCTGTGCTTGGAGCTAGAGCATTAAATAACCACTCGTCCATTGCCTCCATACGATTATTGCGTTGCTGATTGCAATGGTCAATTTCCCTTTTTGCAACATAAACAAATTCATGCCCCTGATCATCGCGGCGTGCCCTGTCTTCTGCATTCCATAATTGAAAATTAAAAGCGTGATTTTCTTCCACAATTCGAAAAAAACCTTCTTCATGCAAAGATATCTTGTCTTTTTCCCATTCTGTAAGGCAGCGTAGCTGAAGTTCTGTGATATACGTGGGATAATCTAAATAAAACATAATTTCCAATAAATATTAATTGAAGCCCGCAAAATAGATATTATATATACTTATGTAAGTACCGTCAGCTTCCATTTCTAATAATGCTTGATTAATTTTATACATTAAATCTTCATTTTCTTTAATGGTAACAATCCCATACCCTAATCCCAAAGGTAAGCGGTCTCCCACTAAAGCTAAATTATCATTATTAGCATACAAACTCTGGGCGGTAGCTGCGTCCATAATAATCCCATCGACGTCACCCGCAGTTAAGCCTACAATCATGTCAGAAATATAATGGAACTCAACAAAATCAACCTTTCCATCTAATACTTCCAGAACCAAAGGTCCAAAAAGTGCTTCATGGGCTATACCAATTTTTTTACCCTTTAATTGATCTGTTGTAATAATTTTACTGGATTTGGTGGTGATGAATTGGGCATAGCTTTCCATGTAAGGCAAACTAAAAAGATACTCACTCATGCGTTGGGAAGTAATTGTTATATCTCCAATCCCCAAATCAATATTTTTTGCATCCAGGTTTGTGAAAATATCATTGAAACTATAAGGTAAATATTGGCATTGAACTTCTAATCGCTTACAAATTTCATTCATTATATCAATATCAAAGCCAACGAATTGCGTTTTGCTATCGAGCTGCATAACAAAAGGTGGAGCGAAAGGAGGGATCCCAATTAGTAATGGTTTTGCATATACTGTAGAATGAAATAAAAAAAATAATAAGAAGCAAAATCGTATCCATACCATAAGTGAAATCCTACTTTTTATTGTAATCGTAGATTAGTTTGGTGTTTATTGCCAATGGTTATTCATGCTAAGCTGCTTTAAAAAAAGGGAAAAATTTTATGAAGTATATTGGTTTATTGCTCTCTCTGTTTTTTATAAAAATTGTATGGGCGCAGTCTTTTCCAAATGGATGTAGTGTAATACCCATAAGAGATCACTCACTGATTTTATCGGCGGATAAACCTACCATAGTAATATTGCATAATATTTCAAACTCCGATATTTGGGTTACCCACCCGGTGGCTGAAGCGAGCGCTAGCGCTGGTTGGAGCAGTCGTCTTCAACCCGCCAACTGGTCAGCCCTCGCGTTAAACGAGAAGGGTTTTGAAATCTCATGTGTGGAATCAAAGCCCGGACACGAACAACAGGTGCCTTGCGCAAGCGTGTTAGGGGTTTGTCATTATGTAAATGTAAAATCTACAGAGCCCGCTACTAGCACCTTTTGGATTGCAGAAAACTTGGACCTTTCTGCTATAAATGTACAAATTGCCCAACGGGGGTTCACATTACCTGTTGAGAATATTAAATCTAATTAGAAAGAATACCCGTGAAGAAAAAAACCAAAAACTCGTTTTATAAAAAAGACCCCTATTTTGAACGTGAAAGTGAAAAATATTCAGAACCTATCCCAAGCAGAGAGCTAATTCTGCAAGTCTTGGAGGATTACGGTCGTCCAATGTCTCGAAATCAACTCATTAGCACTTTAGAAATTAATGAAGACAATAAACAAGAGTCACTAGGCTTTCGTCTGCGCGCTATGGTGCGTGATGGACAGATCATGCAGGATAGACGCGGACGTTTTTGTTTACTGCGCCGGATTAATTTAAAAAGAGGAACGATACAAGGACACCCCGATGGGTTTGGTTTTTTTATTCCTGATGATGATTCCGATGACATGGTTCTCTCGGCGATGGAAATGCGGGGAGTGATGCATGGGGACGTGGTTCTCGCTTATCAAACCGGTGTTGATAGACGAGGAAGATTAGAAGGAAAAATTCATGAGGTAATTGAGCACGCAAACACAAACGTGGTTGGTCGCTTTTTTTCTGAACATGGCGTGTTCTCGGTTATACCGGATAACAAACGGCTTATCCATGATATTTCTATTACTCCTGAGCAAACATTAGGCGCTAAAGATGGGCAAATTGTCCTTGTAGAGATTCTTGCCTATCCAAGCAAAAGAACGCAAGCGGTGGGGAAAGTTATTCATATTTTGGGTGAGCATATGGCCCCGGGTATGGAAATTGAAGTCTCAATATTAGCGCACGGGATCCCTTCAGAATGGCCTGAGGAAGTATTACAAGAAGTGGCTAATGTTCCCATGCATGTTACTGAAGACCAATTAAGAGGGAGAACTGATTTACGTCATTTGCCTTTCGTAACCATTGATGGTGAAGATGCCAAAGATTTTGATGACGCGGTTTATTGTTATGAGAAAGCAAAAGGCGGCTTCCAATTGTATGTTGCTATTGCTGATGTAAGTCATTATGTAAAAGAGAACTCTGCATTGGATATTGAAGCTGCCAAGCGAGGTAACTCCGTATACTTTCCGGGAAAAGTGGTGCCTATGTTACCGGAAGCACTTTCCAATGGAATTTGCTCTCTAAATCCCAAAACCGATCGTCTGTGTATGGTTGCCGAGATGGCAATAAGTCCTACAGGAAAGATAACACGCGCTAATTTTTATCGCGGCGTTATTCATTCGCAAGCAAGACTTACTTATACAAAAGTGAACGAATGGGTTCTCCAAAATAAAATTGACAAAGATTACGAACATATTTGGCCAGCTATTCAATCACTTCATTCCCTTTTTCAAGTTCTCAATGAGACAAGAAAAAATAGAGGGGCAATGGATTTTGAAACGACTGAAACTAAAATTGAATTTGACGAGTTTAGAAAGATAAAGCACATCCATCCAGTAATTCGAAATGACGCGCACCGCTTAATTGAAGAATGTATGTTAGCAGCTAATATGTCCACCGCTAAATTTTTGCAAAAAGCTAAGATACCTACTCTGTATCGAGTCCACCCGCCACCAGAAGAAGACAAAGTCCTTGCTTTAAGAAAATTTTTAGGTGAATTTGGTTTAATGTTAGGAGGAGGGAAAAATCCTCATCCTAAGGATTTTCAACGTACCCTTGCCCAGGTGGGAAATAGACCAGAAAAACATTTGATTGAAACAGTAATGTTGCGCTCTTTAAAACAAGCCCATTATGTGGAATCTAATGATGGACACTTTGGCTTGGCATATTCGGCTTATACGCACTTTACCTCTCCAATAAGAAGATATCCTGACTTATTAATTCACCGGGCTATGGGACATTTAATAGATCATGACCAACTCGAAAATTTTGAATATAACGAAGAAGATATGTCTCGTTTTGGTAAACATTGTTCTAGTACAGAAAGAAGAGCGGATGAAGCAACTAGAGAAGTAGTTGCCTGGTTAAAATGTGAATTTATGCAGGACAAGTTAGGCCAGGTATTTCGTGGGCGTATCTCTGCAGTGACGGGTTTTGGTATTTTTGTGGAATTAGACGAGATTTTTGTAGAAGGATTAGTTCATGTAACTTCTTTAAAAAGTGATTATTATACGTTTGATAGCACTAAACACCGTTTAGTAGGGGAACGAAGCGGCCGTGTTTATCGCTTAGGGGATAAAATGACGGTTTTAGTAGCCCGTGTAGATCTCGATGAACGAAAGATTGATTTTGAACCGGTTGAAGACGAGGTTGGAGATGAGTGAAAGTTTAGTATGTGGAATACATGCCGTTAAAGCATTGCTAAACAATACTCATCGCAGTGTAAAAAAAATTTATGTGAATAAAGAACGTCTTGATCAACGGCTTGCAGAAATTTTGGAGATAGCAGAAAAAAAACACATCAATATTGAAAAATTACCTCTACAAAAATTAAATCAACAATTTCCAAATGTTATCCATCAAGGGATCATCGCACTTGCTAGTAAAATCCCCGAATATTATGAAAATGATTTACCGCAGCTTTTGTCTTTAAGCAAGCAACCCCCTTTTGTCTTAATTTTAGATGGGGTGACAGATCCGCATAATTTAGGTGCATGCTTACGATCGGCGGATGCGGCAGGAGTTGATTTTGTGGTTATCCCCAAGGATAAGAATGCGAGTATAACCCCGGTAGTTAGCAAAGTCGCAAGTGGTGCTTTGGAGTCTATTCCATTTGTTCGTGTTACTAATTTGGCAAGAAGTATCGATCTTTTAAAAAAAGAAGGGATCTGGGTCTATGGCGCAGCCGGAGAAGCCAAAAAAAGTTTGTTTGAAATGGATTTCAAAGCGGGTATTGCAATTGTGATGGGTGCAGAAGGAGAAGGGATGCGCCGTTTAACCCGGGAAAAATGCGATGAATTATTTTCTATTCCTATGTTAGGCAGTGTATCGAGCTTAAATGTATCCGTTGCCACCGGCATAAGTTTATTCGAGGTGGTAAGAAACCGAACCGGATATAGTTAGCGGAAGGCAACAATCTAAATTAATTGCATCAACCTATAAGCCCACGAACTGATTAATACAGCGCGTCAATCGTTTAACCATTTCTTCAATTTCCTCTTTTGAAATGATTAATGCGGGGAGTAAACGTATAACAGATTCTGCAGTGATATTAATTAAAATTCCGTGTTCCAATCCTATAAGCTTCAAATCATTTGCGGGCCTGTCTATTTCAATACCAAACATGAACCCTTTCCCCCGAATAGCTTTTACATTAGGGTGATCACTTAAAGCACTAATTAATTGGTCACGCAAAAAAATACTATTTTGCGTGACCTGCTCACAAATTTTATCTTTTTCTATAACCTCAAGTACCGTTAACGCGGTTGCACAGGCTAAGGGATTGCCCCCAAAAGTGGACCCATGATTACCTGGTTTAAAAAGATCGCTCGCTTTTTCCCCCATGAGGCACGCCCCAATAGGAAAGCCGTTACCTAACCCTTTGGCGGTAGTGACAATATCGGGCTTAATACCAGCATCCATATAAGAAAATAGTTTACCTGTACGACCATTCCCAGTTTGGATTTCATCCAGAATTAACAACCAATTATTTTTTTCGCAGGTTTTTTCTAAATTTCGTAGATAAGAATCATCTGCGACAAATATCCCTCCCTCGCCTTGAATAGGCTCGAGCATAACGGCAACAATATCGTCGCGGTTTTTTGCAATCGTGTTGATAGCCTCCAGGTCATTAAAGGGTGCACGGATAAAACCGGGTACTAATGGTTCAAATCCTGCTTGTACCTTCCTGCTACCTGAGGCGGTGAGCGTAGCCATTGTACGGCCGTGAAAAGCGCCTTCCATTACAATAATAGCAGGGCTTTCAATTTCTTTTTTGTGACCAAACAAACGTGTAAGTTTAATGGCTGCTTCGTTCGCTTCAGCCCCAGAGTTCGCAAAAAAGACTTGGTTCATTCCGGTTAGTTGGATTAATTTCTCAGCGAGTTCCTGCTGTTCTTTTATTTTAAAAACATTAGAGGTGTGGATTAATTGTGCTGCTTGTTTTTGAATGGTCTTCGTCACTTCAGGATGTGCATGTCCCAAGCCACAAACGGCTATGCCACTAAAACTGTCTAAATAGGCTTTATTGTGTTCATCATAGAGCCATACTCCTTTACCATGTGAAAATGAAACGGGTAGAGGGTTGTATGTAGTCACAAGTGGCATAATTTCTCCGTAATTTTAACCCATGTTTTCGCTAACAAAGTCCCAGTTAACAACATTCCAAAATGCATTTACATATTCTGGGCGAGCATTCCTGTAATCAATGTAATAGGCATGTTCCCATACATCACATGTTAATAAGGCTCTTAAATTTTCAGTCATAGGGGTGCCCGCATTACTAGTACTAATAATTTTTAATTGATCATTATTGTCTTTCACTAACCATGCCCAGCCTGACCCAAATGTTGAAATAGCTGTTTGATTAAATTGTTCCTTAAATTTCTCAAAAGAACCGAACGCCTTATTAATGGCGTCTGCTACTTTACCTGTGGGTTCATTACCTCCTTTGGGATCCATGCAATGCCAGTAAAATGTGTGATTCCAAACTTGGGCAGCATTGTTGAAAATACCACCGCTTGATTCTTTAATAATTTCCTCAAGACTCATATCTGCAAATTTGGTATCAACGATTAATTTATTCAAGTTATTTACATAAGCCTGATGATGCTTACCATAATGATATTCCAATGTTTCCTCTGATATATGAGGAGCTAAAGCACTTTTATCATATGGTAATTTTGGTAAAGTGAATGGCATCTTTTCCTCCATGCTTTTTGCGTAAGTGTTTAAGTTTAGCAGTTTATACCTAAGATTCTTCAAAACCTAGTATTTTGGAGTGCCTTACGTGTAAGAAAGTAGGAATTTATGTAAGATAAATGGTGGTTGGCAGCAAAGACTCAAATAAATCCCCCTGTAGAGTAGGGCCTTGTGTCAACTTACATGAATTGAATAAAGTTGCGATGTGGTCGGAATTTCGCCATAATTATAACTTATACCCATAATCTAGGTGACCACGTGGATACAATTGAAAAAATTAAAAAGCAAATTGCTGAAAACAAAATCCTTTTATACATGAAAGGTAGTCCTAAAATGCCCCAATGCGGGTTTTCTGCGCGTGCGGTCCAATGTATTGATGCATGTGGAGTGGATTTCGCTTATGTGGATGTATTGGCTAATCCCGATATTCGCCAAACGTTGCCTCAATATGCAGACTGGCCTACATTTCCCCAGTTATATGTAAAAGGTGAATTAATTGGTGGAGCTGATATTATTGCGGAGATGTATGAGCAAGGTGAGCTTGAATTGTTGCTACGCGAAGCTACCGCTGCCTAAATAACTTTCGGAGATAAATATGAGTGTTCTAGTAGGGCGCAAGGCTCCAGATTTTACTGTTCCAGCTGTATTGGCTTCTGGAGAAATTGTAGAAAAATTTAATTTACATGAGGCTTTAAAAAATAAATACGGATTAGTCTTTTTCTATCCATTAGACTTCACCTTTGTTTGCCCCTCTGAGTTAATTGCTCTTGATCATCGCATGGATGAATTCAAAAACCGCGATGTAGAGGTGGTAGCTGTTTCTATTGATTCACAATTTACCCACAATGCCTATCGTAATACTTCTGTAAAAGCGGGTGGTATTGGCCATGTAAAATATACTCTGGCTGCAGATATTACTCACACTATTTGTCAATCTTATGGTGTAGAGCACCCTGTTGCAGGTGTTGCTTTCCGCGGCGCTTTTGTAATTGATAAAAATGGCGTAGTACGGTCACAAATAGTTAACGATTTACCAATTGGTCGTAATGTGGATGAAATTTTAAGAATTATCGATGCAGTACAATTCTTCGAAGAGAACGGGGAAGTGTGCCCGGCAGGATGGGAAAAAGGAAAAGCAGGTATGAAAGCTTCGCCACAAGGCGTTGCTGAATACTTATCTGAACACTCTGAAAAATTATAATAGATCTAAGACAAATGTCGTTATTGTGAACCGTAGGTAAAGATATAACCTTGATGCAGCGTATAGCGTAATCAAGGTTTTTTTCGCTACACTCGCAATGACGGCTGTTCCTTTCTAAGTTACAGATTAAACTTCTTACTTTGTTTCTCCCACAAATTTACAATTGCACAAAATAATTCCGCAGCTTTTTGTGCATCATAGATAGCGGAATGGGCTTCATTCACATCAAAAGAAATCCCTGCAGCCTTAGCGGCTAAAGCTAAAACGGTTTGCCCATAAGCCAAGCCGGATAAAGTGGCGGTATCAAAACAAGTAAAGGCGTGAAAAGGACATTTTAAACCGTGTCTCTTAGTTGCTTCTTTTATAAAGAGCAAATCAAACCAGGCATTATGGCCGACCAAAACCGCCCTTTGGCAATGGTTCTCTGCTAACGCCTTATGAATGGGTGCGAATAGTTGCTCTAAAGCTTTTTTCTCATCGATGGCATAACGTAACGGTTGGTAAGGATCTACTTGAATAAAATCTAAGGATTTTTGATCAAGTTCTGCATTTTCAAATGGTAATATATGTTCAAAATAATATTCCCCCGGGGAAAAATATCCGTTCTCATCCATATTCAAGAGAACAATACACATCTCCAGCAGTGCATTTTTTTGTGGGTCAATTCCTGCGGTTTCAAGATCAACCACCACTGGCAGAAACCCGCGAAAGCGCTTTTTCATATGCATAATAGCTGGACTAGGCTTCATTTATACTCCAGTGTAAAGTTGTTTGCGCACCAGCTGGAATTACCACTTCATTGCCAAGAGGTAAAGCATCAGGAATGATAAAAGGTTTTTCAATCAGCTCAATTCTGCTCGAGTTAGGAGCAAAACCGTAGAACTGTGCCCCAAAATGCCCTAAAAAATGATTTAATTGGGGCAGTTTATTTAATGCAGCAAAAATTTCTGCATACATGGAAATGGCAAAAGGAGCGGAGTAAATACCTGCGCAACCACAAGAAGCTTCTTTTTTATTTTGTGCATGGGGCGCGCTGTCTGTACCTGCAAAAAATTTTGGATTGCCAGAAGTGGCTGCTTCTTGCAAAGCAATTTGGTCACTTTTTTTCTTTAAAATAGGCAGACAATAGTAATGGGGTTTAACACCACCAGCTAACAAATGATTGCGATTATAAAGTAGATGATGCGGTGTTATTGTCGCACTTACTGTTTGCGGAGCATCTTTTACATAGTCGACGGCGCTTTTAGTCGAAATATGTTCTAACACCACCCGCAGTTTAGGGAAATCCTCAACAATAATGCGCAAAACTTCCTCTAAAAATAAGCGTTCACGGTCAAAGATATCACTGTGTGTGACTTCCCCATGTACTTGTAAAACCAGATTATTTTCCTCCATTGTTGCCAATAAAGGATAAATCGATTTAAATGATTGAATACCTTGGTCTGAGTTAGTGGTTACGCCGGCTGGATATAATTTTGCACCTACGATAAAAGGGTATCTTTTTGCTTGCTCAAACTCCGCAGGATTCATGTTTTCATGGAGAAAAAAAGTCATAAAAGGGATAAAATCTTTTTTGGGAGAAGCGTTTAAAATACGTCGATGATATTCCAGAATATCGTGTAACCTTATTAAAGGAGGGGTAAGATTTGGCATTACCAAGGCACGGCCAAAGTGGTTAGCCGTAGCGGGCACTGTATTTTCTAATAGCTTCCCGTCACGAAAATGAACATGCCAATCATCTGGGCGGGTTATTTGAATGCTTTTCATACAGATCAATATAAATAAAAATAGAATAGCATGTCTGGGAGCGCCGTATCCAGGACTTGAAATGGGCAACCAGCGTAGTATTGGCAGCATTCCCTCTACAATTCCTTGCAAATCAAACGAAGTACTTGCGAAATAAGATAAGAGCGGGTTATTATTAGCGCTGCTTTAAAAAACCACTGGTTTTTAAAGTTTAACCAATTGATTTGGATAAAATTTATTAAAAATAGTGCAATATTGTTGACATTGGGAAAATGAGGCTGGATAATCGTTCCCATGTACGTTTTCGGATTAGAGCGATGATTGCGTACTGTAGTCAAATACAAAGTTGTGGCTTGACGAAAAAACGGAAATTAATAATAAAAAAGTGGAGAAAAGTATGTTAAATCTGAAAAAAACAGCCGTAGCTGTTCTTGCTTTAGGTAGCAGTGCTGCGTTTGCAGGTACAATGGGACCTGTTTGCACAGCTGGAAACGTAACTGTTCCTTGCGAAAGAAATGCATGGGAATTTGGTATTTATGCTCTTTACCTAAAAGCGCACTACAACAATGACTTCTCTTGGGTTGCTGCAACTACTGTAGCTCCTGCAGGTCTTCCATCAACTACCACTTTCGTAGATACTGATATGGATGCTGGTTGGGGATTCCGTTTGGAAGCAGCTTACCATTTCTTAACTGGTAATGACTTAAACTTAAACTGGACACACTTCAGCCATGACAGCGATGAGACTTTCTTGGTTGGTGCTGATACTGTATTCTTCGATCCTCTTGCTGGTGCAGGTACTTACACTTTTGATGCAGACCCACGTTGGGATGCTGTAAATCTTGAGTTTGGCCAACACGTTGATTTCGGTGAGTTCAAAAACATTCGTTTCCATGGCGGTGTTCAATACGCTCGCATTCGTACCAATACTACTATAACTGGAGTTGATACAACTGGCGTTGCTTTCTTAGGCTCTGCTTATCAAACTGCACGTTTCAACGGTTTTGGTCCACGTGCTGGTGCTGATATGTCGTTTGATTGGGGCAATGGTATCGGAATTTATGCTAAACCTGCTGCAGCTGTTTTAGTAGGTCGTACTAAATTCTCTGGAATTGATACTCTAAGTACTGCTACTGGTCTTTCTGTATACGGCGATAGAGATACAATCGTTCCTGAAGTTGAAGCTAAGTTAGGTATTACTTACACTTATGCAATGGCTCAAGGCGATTTAATGCTTGACGCTGGTTGGATGTGGGTAAACTACTTCAACGCTTTAGACGGCGCTGCTACTATCTCTGTTCCAGTAGGTGCTACAACTGTTACTGGTTCAGTTCCTGGCGAAAGCGACTTCGGCGTAAGCGGTCCTTACATCGGCTTGAAATGGATTGGTTCTGTAGTTTAATAAGAACCTTCCTTAAAAAACCCATCCTTGTGATGGGTTTTTTGTTTTTATGAGAGGCACAGTTTTTTAAAACGGTTTTTGAGTACAGATGTAATCAAATTTATTTTCAAAATGTTTCTTTTCGAGTTTACCCTTTTAAATGTGCACGATATAATCGGCTCAAAGTATAAAAATAATAAGGAGTGTCTGCAAATGAAACACAGGGCGCTTATTGTGGCCATGGCTTTATGTTCCTCCCCTTTGTGGGCAGCAACTGAAAGCGAGCAGCTAAGAAAAGAAATCGAAATTTTACAAAAGCAGACACAAGCACTTCAGACTAAGCTCACTCAACTGCAAAAAAAATTGGATGCGAAGCCTTCTCCCCGCCCTACGGTAACTAAAGTTGTGAGAAAAACAGAAACTCAGAGTAAAAATGAAGCGGTGGTAAGTAAAAAAACAGATGAACCAGTCCAATCGTTTCATACTAGTTCTATAACAGTTCATGCCCCCGATGCTCACCCAGAGTCTCTCGAATTTTATCCAACTGCCCTGGTTGCAGATGAACATGTAGTTACTTATATTGCAGGAACTCCGGTTGTTGCGTCTCCTTATTTAGGTAGTCGACCTGCATTCGACGGTTCTGATTATATTGTTAATATTTCCAGTATTAATCGCGATATACGGTTAATGCAGCAAAGAAGACGTCTATATCGAGCCTACGAAAGTATAGGGTATGCATCACCTCATGTGCCAATTATTGCACTTAGCGGTAAAGTAGAGCCTATAGCTACAGTAAATCGACCCTATTTAGGAAAAAATTCAGGTGATCTTAACTTGGGATCAAGTGAATTGGATGTGGCAGCTGTGCTTAATGATAAAGTAGAGGCCTATATTGGAATTGCTTATGATGATGCGCCCCCTGATGATTGGGGTCAACGTATAGCCAATTCCGGCTTCGGTCTTAATATGGGTTTTGTTAATATTGGTGATTTGGACGAATCTCCTTTTTATCTCACCGCAGGGCAATTATATGTACCTTTTGGCCGCTTCTCATCGGCAATGGTTAGCGCTCCTTTAACGATGCGTTTAGCACGTACGAAATCACGTCCTTTTATATTAGGATATAAATCCCAACACGAAACAGGCCCCTTTGCGGCAGTTTATGGTTTTAACAGCGATACTACTTTAGGCTCTTCCGCCGCAGGTGGTGTTAACTTAGGCTATATTTTTGGACATAACGATCTTACCGGTGAAATTGGAGCAAGCGTTATCAGTTCAATAGATGATTCCACAGGTATGCAAGATACAGGTTCACAGCCGGGAACTACTTTTGGCGGATTTGCATCACTTACAAACGGTAATGAAGCCGTGCGTAAAATACCGGGAGTTGGTGCTCACTATAATATGAGTTTCGATCGCTATAACTTCACTGCCGAATGGGTGGGTGCTTCTAGCCGTTTTCGTGCGCAAGATTTAAGTTTTAATGGTAGAGGCGCGAGACCCCAAGCAGGTCAAGTGGAAGGTGGAGTCACTTTTATGGCATTTAATCGCCCCTCCTCCTTTGCCTTAGGTTATCAATGGAGTAAACAAGCTCTGGCATTAAATCTTCCGGCACAAAGAATTAGCGGTGTGTTTAATATTTCAATTTGGAAAGACACGGTCGAGTCATTGGAATATAGACACGATATGGATTATAAGCGTTCCCAATATGCAAATGGTGCAGAAGCTCCTGACTTTACCAATTTAAATACGGTTGGCACAGGGGGTACCGCAGATACCTTGCTAGCGCAAATTGGGGTCTATTTCTAGTCGAAGTAGAGGAAAGCCAGCGCGGGGATGCCTGGGTCTTTGGGCCCAACCTACTTTTTCAATATATTTTGTAGCAAAATCGAAAGGTCAACAGGCATTGGAAACACTATAGTTGATGTATTGCCGTTGCCCGACATCGAGGTGAGTGTTTGTAAGTAACGTAATTGCATAGCTTGAGGGGTTTTTGCAAGCACATCTGCCGCTTGCAGTAATTTTTCGGACGCCTGCAGTTCCCCTTCCGCGAGAATAACCTTGGCTCGCCGATCGCGCTCAGCTTCTGCTTGTTTGGCAATCGCCCGTACCATACTTTCGTCTAAATCCACCCGTTTAATTTCCACATTGGAGACCTTGATTCCCCATTCAAAAGTCAGCTCTTCCAAAATCCTCTGTATGTCAGTGTTTAGACGTTCTCGCTCAGCTAACATTTCATCAAGCTCGTGTCTCCCTAAAACAGAACGTAAGGTTGTTTGTGCAAGTTGGCTAGTTGCCTCATAGTAATTCTCTACTTTAATAATTGCATTTTGCGGGTCGAGAACACGAAAATACAAAACAGCATTAACACGTACGGAGACATTGTCTCGTGAGATGACGTCCTGGCTTGGGACATCCAATACCACGGTGCGTAAATCTACTCTAACCATTTGCTGCAACACGGGAATAATTATTATAAGCCCAGGTCCTTTAACGCGCCAAAATCGGCCTAGCATAAATACCACTCCTCGCTCGTATTCACGCAAAACTCGCAGCGATGCCATTAAAAAAGCTATTACACCAATAATAAGAAAGCCGGTAAACGAAAACATACGGTATATTACTCCTCTTCTTCATCGCGGATTTCTTCTACCTCTAACCCTTTTTCCCCTACCCCTGTTATTTTCACAGGACTATTAGCCGCAATTTTTTTTAAAGAATAGGCCTGCCAAAGTTTACCCAGCAGCAAGACTTGTCCTGTTTCAGCAATAGGGCCCACCGCTTGACCGTGTTTACCGAGCAAATCGGCATCTTGAGGTCTAACTTTATCCATGTGAGTCTCCAGAAACGAATAATAAAGACGGGCTTAAAGAGAAGAGTGATATGTAGATAAGAGAGAGCGGCATCAGCACGTCCTATGAATAAAATCCTTTTTTTAAAGATAGCACAAAAATTACACTGCAAAAAATGCCAAGTGTAAAAGACCATCGCAAAGCTTCCACTTCCTGTTTATTTATGATAGAAGATGCTCCTATTGTTCTGTGAGCAGAGGAAAAATATGACAATTAAATCCGACCAGTGGATAGAAAAAATGGCTTTGGAGCATGGGATGATTAGTCCTTTCCAAAAAGGGCAAGTACGAGAAAATGAATCCGGGCGTATTATTTCCTATGGTGTTTCCAGTTACGGTTATGATGTCCGTTGTTCGAGAGAGTTTAAAGTTTTCACTAACATTAATTCCGCTATTGTTGATCCTAAAGCATTTGACCAAAATAGTTTTGTTGATGTTGAATCAGACATATGTATTATCCCCCCAAACTCTTTTGCACTCGCGCGTACAGTCGAATATTTTCGTATACCAAGAAACATCCTTACAATCTGCTTGGGAAAATCAACCTATGCGCGTTGTGGCATTATTGTAAATGTGACGCCTTTAGAGCCTGAGTGGGAAGGACATGTTACCCTTGAGTTTTCAAATACAACCCCATTGCCAGCTAAAATTTATGCGCATGAAGGGGTGGCGCAAATGCTATTTTTAGAGGCCAATGAAGTTTGCCAGGTTTCTTATCGCGATCGTGGGGGAAAATATCAAGGGCAAACAGGGGTTACATTACCCAAAACCTAACGACTTTAGCCCTCGATGGATGTTTTATCACGTGAAGCATCCACTCGTTCGCGTAACTCTTTCCCCGGCTTAAAGTGAGGACTATATTTGGCTTCCGTAATTACTTTTTCGCCTGTTTTTGGGTTATGCGCATTTCGTGGCGGTCGATAATGTAATGTAAAACTGCCAAACCCCCGAATTTCTATGCGTTTCCCTTGTATTAGAGCATCACTCATTAACTCTAAAATTTGATTAATGCTTTCCGTAACTTGCTTTTCTGGCAAATGTGTCATTTTAGCAGCAAGATTTTCAATTAGCTCCGATTTTATCATACCCACCCCTAAGGCTTATACGATTATCTGTCCAGTCCCTGGCAGTCACTCCTTTGAGTCGCATAATAGCGATTTCATCACATCGGGAGTAATTAAACTTTTTGCACCATATGATATTAGTATAGACAGCAAAGAAAATTATTCAATGTTATCAATCACATTACATTTTGCGTACATAAATAAATGCCGGAATAACCCCCCAGCTCACCGCTACACGCGTTTTTTTTAATAAAGTAAAATGATCTGATTTTATAGATTTGCTTGTTGTAATAATTATTTTGGCGGTGGATGCGTGTTCCAATCTGTGGACAAGTTTATCCCATAGTGGATTAATAAACGCAGTGGCATTAATAAAAATTAGTGTCGCTTCTTGTAAATTTGCCTGCAAAAAATCCGTATTACTAAATTGGATGCGCGCAGCTTTTTCACTAAAGCCCTCTATCTGCCCTAGTTTCTCCCTCTGAAGAACCGCTGCATTATGCAAAAGCGCAAAAATTTCTATGCCGCAACTCTTTTTAACTGGATAGACCATGGAGCACGCGATAACTGCTTTACCTATCCCGCTTCCCAGATCATAGAAAACCGTACTTTCATCAACGGTGACATTAGACAGGAGGGCAATAAATGAAACGAAATCAATTTCACCATATAGATACTCCAATGCATCCTTTTCGTCTCTTGCTTTTTTTGAAAGAATAAAACCATTTATGTTGGCGTATAAATGGTTAAATACCTGCTCGTATTTTTTTATATGATTGTGCTTATACCACTTTCGAACTTTCCTTTTAGTAATCCAGGGATAAAGAAACGCAAACGTGGCAATAATAACTAACCCACTAAGAAATAAAAATTCCATTCAACTGGACTTACTTTGCTCGCCTAATATCTTAATCTTTTCGTGGTAAGATAATTTAGGCCAAGCGTTTATTAACATTTTTCCTGCACCACGCTCATTCATTGCGCGTTCATGGATTTCCCAGGGATACTCATTACTCATATAAAGACCCATCACAAAAGCAGTAACTACAGTAATTAATAAAGTGAGGGTGACGGAGCGCCATTGAAATATACGTAAAATCTTTCCGCATTTATTAATCACATGTGAAGCGGAGCGCTCTACTTGTTCGCAGCTTTCATTGGCAATACGGTTAAAGTGTTGTACGTCATAATGTGCAAAATATTCACTTACTTTTTGCAGTGATTCGTTAGTTTGAAAAGCAATTTGCTCAATTGCCTGTTTAGTCAGAATAGACAAGTCGCGCTGATGAGTAGTCAAATGTTTTAAGAATTGTTGTTCTGTTTTCTGCATCGATTCTAAATATTCTTTGCCTTGCCGCAGGGCACTATCAGCAGAAAGACGAAATCTGGCCAACCCTGCTTCCGTCAATAACTCTTGCAAGGCTTCCATCTCAGTCCGGAGTGCTTGAAATTGTTGATTAAATTGCTGTTGGTGATCACGCGCGTGTAGTTCTACTGCTTGGCGCCATTCGATCATTTTGGCTTCAGCAATCTCAAAATACGCTATGAATTCGCCAGTACGTCGGAGTAAATCTTTTACTTTGAGTAAATCCTTTTCTGCAATGTGCTCCATACTGAGCTCCTTGGCTGCTTCCTGCTTTAACCTAGATCCATCCCGAATTTAGGTTTAAGGTTTCAATGCATAAGTACTTGCACCAACTCTGTAAATTCATTATATCTTCTTTTTAAACTACTTTGCGAGAGATTGTTTTATGGCCAACGCAGCCAAGGTTTGCAATGATTAAACATTTAATAGTCATAACTGTTTTATTTTTCTTGTTTGTCTTCGTATTTATTTATTTTTGGCAGCGGCATTTAATATATTTCCCGGCCAAAGGGCCCATACCTTTACAAGAATTTACTGCAAGTGATATGCAGGAGATTACCCTGAAAACAAAAGATGGTTTAAATTTATTAGCATGGTATAAACCGGCTGTGGAAAATAAGCCCACCATATTATATTTTCATGGCAACGCCGGAAACATTGGGTATCGGATGCCCCTGGTGCGAAAGTTTTTAGAGGCAGGGTACGGTGTATTGCTTTTAGAGTATAGAGGATATGGGCCTAATGAGGGTTCTCCCACCGAATTGGGACTTTATGCGGACGGTAGAGCAGCTATTTCCTTTCTTCATCAGCACGGTATCGAAGGACAAAAAATTGTTTTTTTTGGTGAGTCGTTAGGTACGGGAGTAGCCGTTCAATTAGCTAATGAATATCCTGTGTGCGCGTTGGTTCTTCAATCGCCTTATACTTCTTTTACTGATTTAGCCAGATACCATTACCCGTGGGTTTGGATAAAGCCTCGCGATCGCTATGAATCCCTTGATAAAATGGCGCATATAAAAGCGGCTCTCTTAATTCTTCATGGCAAAATGGATCAAATTGTTCCCTTTTCTCAAGGGTGGCAGATGTATAACAAGGCCAATGAGCCAAAGAAATTAGCTGCATTTTCTTACGCCGGCCATAACAATTTATGGCAGATGCCGGATTTTGTACCCCAGGTGATTAATTTTTTAACTTCATACTGTAAATAAAAAGTTAATATTTCCTTAATCTTTATTTTTTAAAATGGAACTATCCATTGAAAGAGCGAGAAAAGTTATGCCTACTCAATTCACTACAATGCAAAGCTTTTTTAAACATCCTGTCACTGGCGTAAAAAGTGTCAAGGAACCCGCTAAGGTGGGTGCATTTGTAAACGTTGGTGGAAGAGGCGATTGCGGGTTTCGCTCTGTGGCAGCTGGTTTTTTAGATAATATTCTGGCAAGAAATCGCGTGAGGAATGATGTAATCACGAAAGTCCTAAACCGTCATTTTCAGTATTTCCCTCACCACCGTCCGCAAAGAGGCACACTAAAAGGTGAGCTTCATACCCCGGCAGAAATTATGCAACAAGTTATTAATAAAGTAACTTTGTCAGAGTTAGTCCAAACTTTGGGTTATACCCTACGTCAGTTGGCTGTTGATGAATTTGTGGTGCATCCGAATAAATATAGGGGCGCTTTCGTAAATGATACCGAAGCCACTCATCCCGCCCAAATGCGTCAAATTCATACATACATTGATGAAACTGCAATAGCGGCTTTAGCCGAAGTTTTAAATACACCTATTGAAGTAAAAGTAGTTGAAGCGGAAAAAGAGCTACCTTTAAAGTTAAAATACAATGCAGAAGGAGAAAATCCAGCAATTGTTGTTCAGTTACAGAATCATCATTATGTTCCCAAAGTGGTAGATGTAAAACGCTTTACTACTGTGGGATTGCAAGCGTCACGCGCAATTTCTCCAGTTAATCTTGCTAATGAAGAACCCAGCATGGAAGAAATTCTTAAGCTAATTGCTAGCGAAGATAAAAGAATTCATGCAGAGTTCCAAGCACATAAAAACCGTTTGACTACTATGGTAAGCGCCGGTGAGCTGAGTAAAAAAGATTTATTGAATTTATATGTTGATGGCATGAGAAACAGTGATTACTTACGTGGGCGAACAAAATATGTTGGGCTTGAGCATGGAAATCAACAATTTTTTAACACACTCTTGACCGCACAAAGTGAAGGTGTGGTTGCTGCAAAAGCGGGCTCTTATGACCGTCAAGTGGTAGACGCCTTAATTCATGGTATTGCCAGGGCTATCAGTATTGGCCAAATGAATACCAATGATGTCTTTGCTCAATTTGACCAAGAAGAAGCCGTTTCAGCGGTTTATCGTTAAGTTTAATTTCCGTTAATAAGTAGGTTATCAGCCCTCCACTCTGTAACCTACTTATGTCAATGGAAAGAGAGTAAGCCCTGTCACTATTTAAAGTGATACTATAGAAAACCTTGCTCCTTCATCCATTCATCGTTTGCAAATTTCGACATATAATTGCGGATTGAATCAGGAAGGATTACAAGACATTTATCCCCTGGCTGTAGATTTTTTGCCGCCTGTAGTGCAGCCCACATTGCGCCACCACTAGAGCCACCAACAAGCAACCCCTCTTCTTTAATTAAACGTCTGGCCATGCGAAAAGAATCATCATCTTTTATTTTTACATATGCATCCACTAAGGTATTATCAAGCACCTCGGGGAAAAAATCATAACCAATTCCCTCTACATGGTATGGTTTAACCTCGCTGCCGCCTCCTAAAATAGAACCTACCGGATCGACGCCTATCACTTTTATAGAAGGAATCTTTTCTTTCAGTTTTCTCGCAATTCCGGTTATGGTTCCGCCTGTACCAACCCCCATTACTACCATCTGTAAGTCAGTATGGAAGTCATCAAGAATTTCTTGGGCGGTGCCTGAGTAATGGGCGCCTGGGTTATTTGGATTAGCATATTGATCTAATATGTAAGAATTCGGTATTTCTTTTTGTAATTTTTTAGCCAGAGAAATATGGCTATCTGGGTCGTCCCAAGCTGCTTCTGTCGGGGTCCGATAAATGGTGGCGCCCAAGCGCTCTAAAACGACTTGTTTTTCTTGGCTCATTTTATTAGGCATGGTAATGACTACCTTATATCCTAAAACCGCACCGGCTAACGCTATGCCAATACCAGTATTCCCTGAGGTAGGCTCGATTAAAGTATCACCTGGCTTAATTTTCCCTTCTTTTTGCGCTTGCTCGACCATAGCGTACCCAATTCTGTCTTTAACTGAGCCCCCTGGATTTAAAAATTCACATTTGGCATATATCTCACAGGGTAAATCAGAGCCAATCCGATTGATTTTTACTATAGGAGTTTTGCCGATGGTCTCTAATATATTTTTATAAATCATAACTATTCCTTAGCTGATTTTTACTGTAGATATATTGATACGAAATAGTTAAAAAAGACAAGTACTCTGTTTAACTGGATAATAGCGTTTCTACTATTTATGCATATAATAAAACCGTCCCCCCACAATTTCGTCAGGCAATATATAGCGATGAAGCTAAATCTAATCGAATATTTTCTCGAACGGGTTGTTGATACAATCCCGTAATTATACTTGGCCCTTTTAATGTAATGCCATTTTTGTAGTTAAAGATAGTGAGAAGACCTCCGGGATTTTTAACTTTGATTTGGCCCACTTTTTCCTTCAAGTAAAAGGCACCTGCGCAGCAGGCTCCACTGCCACAAGATTGGGATAAATTTTGAATACCACGCTCAAAAGTTACTGCGAATAAATGTTGCATAGACAAGCCATAATGAAAAACCGTCAAATTTATACCCGCAGGAAATAACGCTTTTTCTTGATTAAGCCTTGCGCCAAATTTATAAGTTTCTTCCAGGCTTAGGCGTTCATTCAGGATAAGATGGGGCTCCATAATATCCGTGTAATAAAATTTTTTATGATAAAAATACATAAAATATCCCTCATCGTCTTTTTGAAATGCGTCTTCTTTGGCGATAAATTTCGGGTCGGGATGAAAATTAACCGGAGGTAATTCTGTAGAGTACTCATTCTCACCATGGTGTGTAAGTAAGTGGTTTTTTTTCTTTGCTCGTATAAAAAACTGCTTATACTGAGGATAGTGTGCGTATAAATAGGCAGCACACGCTCTGGAACCATTTCCGCAAAAATCCGCAAAACGTTTATCCACTCCTAAGACCCGCATTTCTATACTCAATGAAGAATTCATTTTATATGAATTAATTAGTATCAAGGCATCATCGCGTTTTGATTCCAAAAGAGCAGCATGAATATAATCTACATCCTCAGAATCTAGCGAAGAGCTTTGGAGACAGTCCACAATAATAAAAGTATTTTGGCACGCTTCTGCGAGATAAATTGTGTGTCTCATTTTAACACCCTACCATCTTCTGATGTATTATCTTCTCAGTTGTCATTTGTACGATTCCCGTTTCGTCGTTTGCTACGGTGGATAACTTAAACAACCCTGAGGCTTGCATTGCTTTGGTGTAAGTCCCCTGCGTGGCTATGCTATAATATTGCTTGGGATATACTGTGACGCTCATATTTGCTGGTTGATAATCTGGCATGTCGGGCGAAATTTTTTTGAGGTAGTCTGCTGCATTAAAAGTATATTCAACGCCATGGGATTTATTTTTAATGACTACCGTCTCACCGCGTTTGAAAGCGTTAATCATAAACTCAACCAATTGGCAAAAATCCTCAGATGTCGACTGCAGATGTTTTTCATGTGTTTCTTCGAATAGATTTTTTCCTAAAAGGTCGGCCTTTAAACTACCTTCCAAAATAACGTATTGCAGTCCTGCTTTTTGCAATGTATCAATAAATGAGATGGACGGGGTTTGATTAAATAAAGATAAAAACTCCTGCTCTTTTGTCTGGATTATTCCCTTATTATTGTAGCCCTCTTCTTTCGTTTTAATATCGAGCACGAGCACGACCTGGGCATGTATATGTTTTGCAGAAGATGGGGGCATGCAAGTTAGGCTGCTTAAATCTCTATTAATTTTTTTAACTTTTCTCTTGTCGACAAGCGAGCTATTTTCTTGCATAGAAACTTCGTAATTTAAAGAATAGATATCTACAACGGACGTTGCTTCATCAATACTATGAGGTTTAGGAAAAAATTTTAGCTTCGTACCCCAGAAAAGATCTGGTTCACTGCTTTCTGTTAATAACGCTACTTTATAGGCATCTACTTTTTCCAGCTTTTGGGTCTTGTTTTTGCAGGGCTCCACTTGAAATGTAAGCTTTTTGTATAACGGCAACATCACTATCCCCTCATCGTTTGTTTCAAATTTAAACATATGGATTTTAGTGTGTTTATCTACTATAAATAAAATTCATTATTTTAATTTACTGATGAAAAAAAATGAGTTTATTGAGTCCACGGTTAATTGCGTTTTTTACAGTAGCCCAATGTAAAACGGTTCATGGTGCTGCGCGGCAAATTCATATTACACAAACAGCGGTGACTCAAAGAATTCGAGCACTGGAGCGTTCATTAAAAACAACGTTGTTTATTAGAACTAAAAAAGGGATGAATTTAACTCTCGAAGGGGAGGTGCTATTAAGATATTGTCAAAATATAAAAAACTTGGAAGGGGAAGTACTGGCAAAACTACAGGGCCTTGACGAAGAATTGGAAATAGAGTTAACAATTTTATCTCCCACCAGTTTAATGCGCTCCCGAATTATTCCAAAAATCATTCCTATTTTGCATAAATACAAAAACCTTCTGATCAATTTCAAGTTGGCTGATCAAGAAAAAAGGCATTTGCAATTAAAATCCGGCTTGTGTGATTTTGCAATATTAAATAAAGAAACGATTACGCAAGAAATGCGTTATAAAGAATTGATGCCAGAGGAATATGTATTAGTATGTAGCTATGCATGGGCGAATCGTGATTTGGAAGAAATAATACAAAATGAAAGGATCATTGACTTTAATCACGACGATTTGTTCACTTTTAATTATTTGCAAAAATATGGCTTTAAATGTCCAAATCGCAATCGTTATTTTGCTAATAATACTAATAATCTAGCGCAACTGGTAAGTGCTGAACTTGGGTATACTGTGCTTTCTAAAGAGTTTGCTCTACCTTATGTCCGTGATAAACAACTATGTATTTTAAATGAAGGAAAAGCGTTGGAAATTGAACATTATTTAGCTTGGTTTGAAAGACCAGAACCGCCTAAATATTTTTCCGAGATTATCGATGCTATTAAGTAGCAGCGAATTAAACACAACAGCTGATTTTACTGTAGATATATTGATACGAAATAGTTAAAAAAGACAAGTACTCTGTTTAACAGATTTCCCAGGGAATTAGGTATGGATACCTCACTCATAAGAAAGCGTTTTAATGTAGTGTTACTAAGAACCCTTATTGAATTAAATGATATTGCCAGCTTTGAATTAGAGGCGCTGAACCGAAACAATCCATAAATGTCTTGTTGTTGCAATTTATAACTTTATGGTAAAATATAGTCCATCTTGTTTTTTTAGTTATTTATGAAATTTAATTTTCTTCCCCCACTCTTAAGACAGTTTGCTTTTCTACCACGAAATGAGGCGATTAAGACGCACATCGCAGGAAGTGATGGAAAACAATATATTTGGTCAAAACTTTGTACGGCAGCCGTGGAATCAATGGCAAAAAAAATAAATAGCGGGGCTATTTCTTGTGCCGAATCACTTGTAGAAGAAGCTCTTCGGCTAAGATTACTAATTGCCATCATACTCAATCATGATTCACACTATCAAAAATTGTTTAGTTCTGTATCCAAAAATCAAGCTCAGAAACTGAAGTTTGGGATTTCTAGAAAGGAAATTCCAGTAAGACCAGTTACTTTATTAGGGGAAGTAAGTTGCTATATCGGAGCTAGTGGTTTTCCTAAATTACGCGAATATATTGAAAGATTAGAAAGCATTCAAAATAAATCATCATTACCTAGCGATATCTCAGATACGATTAGAAGATGTTTTCCCGAAAATCAAGAAGAAGAGCTCTATGAGCAATTAATTCAATTCGATCCACAACAAGTTCAAGTAAAATACAATGGTATGAACTTAACGACGCATATTATTAACCCAGATGAAGCGTTTCTCTCATTAATTAATCAAGGTCAATGGTTTCCTTTTCAAATAAAGCCCGCTTTACAAATAATTACCGTCCATACCGAGCCTTGCCAAATTCAATCTACCTTGCAAGCGGCTAACGATTCTTTTATCGCTGCATTAAAGGGGGATCCACAAAAATTCCTATATAATCTCGGCCGGTTACATTGGTTTATCAGCCAAACAACTCCTGCTCTACGAGGTGGAGGCTCTATTAGCAATTTGTGTGTGCAAGCTGTGGCTGCAGCACATTCACTTTGTTTACCCCCCGATCCAGCCGATTTAACCGTCGATATTGTTGCCCTTCTAACGCCGGATATTGAAGAATTTGCTCAAAACTATACCTTATATTTCGCTGAAATTGATTTGGAAAAAGCTCAACAGGAGTTAGAAGCTTATACTCCCCAAGGTCAATCTACTAATTTGTGGTTATCAGATGTTGCAAGAAGAATATATGCAGGTCAGATAGGGGAGAAGGAAATTCAGGAAATTCTGGATTTATCTCTACCTCAATTTTATTTGTATGAGCTGTACTGTAATAGATCCCTTGCTGTTCCAGATATTTATCAAAAAATTCGATCCATTTCTCTTCCAGAGGATTCTGTTTTTATGCCACAAGGTCAATTGGATCCAAGCGCACTGTTACAAGTGCTTAGATTAGGTTATGAGCATTTCCCAATGTGTGCTCCTATTACTGCTCCAGATTTTTGTGTTGATGGTGCTACTGTTTATCAACTAATGGATGGTTCAAGCTATATTAAATTGGATAAAAACACCTCAAAATATACACAGACTCATGCCTATTTTATAAGTTTAATCTATGCTCAACTGGATGAAATTCAGAGTGTCTCAGTCTATGAACATAGTCAAACATTAGCTTTTCACATTCAGAGTGATGGCCTTAATTTGCAAAAATCGGGCGCTCATGTACGTACTATTTTCCCTTCGCCTTTACCGTATTTTCAAAATATGTTGCATGTTCTTTTGGGAGAGCAATTAGTATTGGAGCTCCAATATAATTTATTTAACTTATCTACCATTAATGTACATATTCAGGGAACAAATGAAGCACGCAATAAAGAGATCAAGCAAAATTTGGCGTCTATGGGTATTACCTGTACGGAAGTACCAACTCATACTCCCGATCAACTCCTTCTAATCCTATCGTATAGAGACATCTGGTGGCATTTGAGTTACAACCCGCGCTATTTCAAAATTTTTGTGAGTTATCCGTTCCCTCTTATTCCTATGAATTCCCGACTTTTTCAAACTCTTCAGGAAAATAACAAGCAATTTAGAAAGGAGATAATCTATGCAGAAAGCCGTATGTTATTGAGTTTTGAACTGGAGCCTGTAGTCCAGTTGTATCCAAACAGTTCACATATTAAAGATTTCTTGAAATATTACCGGGATAAATACCAACTGGATATGATTTGCCTAGAAGGCATCGATGCTTTGCAGCAAGAAGTGATACATTTTAAAGAAGCATTGGAAGACGCTAAGTTAGGAGTTATTTGGTTGGGGAAAGATGGGCAAGTTTTATCCCTGGTTTTGGAAAAAGTTGCAAGTAAAATTTATTGCTACGTTCTAGATCCATTTCAAGTGGGAATGACAAAAGAAGGCTGCTTTGTTAAGACCAAACTAACAGAAGAAGATTTGGATATCGAAGATATTTATCATTTACTTCAACAAAGTGGTTTAGAAGTTGAGCTATGTGTACCTTATTTTGAATTTGATATTCAAAATATAGAAAGCCAGGATTGGTCCCTAAGAAGTCTAATAAATTGTGTACTTCTGTTAAAGGATTTTCTAAGAATTCCCTCTCCAGGACAAGAACTCCATTTTCTTACGCCAGAAAAGTCCACTCCAGCTAAAACTAGTGTGACCGTGTTACCTTTCCTACCTCCGGCCTGGCTTTATAAAACAGCGCCCACTTCAATAATTGAAGCCGCTGCAATTGAAGAATCGGCACAAGTGAGTCCCGATAAACAAAAGAGTAAACCATTTAGTACGTTTAAGCAGAAACATCTTCTTGGTTTTGTCGAAAGACAATTTGATCAAAGTACAACGAGTGATCAACATGTACTAATCAACCGTTACCCACAAAACAAAAGCAAAAAATATTATCAATTTTTTAGCGAGATGAAATCTGCAGAGCCCATGGCAGCACCAGATGAGACTTTCGGTTTGGCTGGGTAGCCTTAAAATAGTAGGAAGGTTTTCGACAGAAATTCTTTCTTTTTATATAATTTTATTATCAGAAATTACGCGCTCACAATGTTTTGTTAAACATTCTGTACCTAATATTGTAATTCCACCTATTCTTTAAGTCGATGCGAGTTGAAGGAAAGTTAGATAAGAGCTTCAAATAATTTATCGATATCATTTTTGCTCGTATAAATTATCGTTATTCTATGCTAATACAATAGGGGCGCCTGCCCTATTTGTTCATGTAAGACTCTATGCTGGGTGATTTCATAAATTTACTTACATCAAGACTATGTTTAAAAAAGCTACAATTAATATATTTAAATAACCATTAAAGTTTATGAAAAATATTGCAGCGCTGCGCTGGCTTCCTCGTGGGAAATTAAAGCCACCGGTTATTCAATATATGCTGTTAGATGATCAGTTGGAGTATTTAATTTATCCAAAAGAAATTGAAGTGATTAATCTTAAAAAAGATATCTATAAAATCTTTTTTGAAATTGAGAATGTAATTGCTGCAGAACCATTAGAAGTTTATTACAAATCCATAACCGTTAGTTATGGCATGCACAGAAGTGATTCGCTTAAATTTCATCGTTTAATTAAAAAGATTTTACGAAGAAAAGGATTAACAAAAATTAATAATCGTACGGTTTCCCTACTAAAGAAAGAGCAGTTAAAAAAATTTAAAAACGCACTTTATTTAATGGATATTGATTGCAAAGCAAAAGGTAACGCATTCATTGCGCATTTATGGACCATTGGTTTGAAAGCTACCAGAAAACAAGTAGACGAAGCCATTAAAAAAATATGGAAAAGTCGTTATGGTATAAAGCGCTTAAATAAGGAGCTCAGCGAGAAGTACGCCGAATTTTACTCCCTGCTTTAAGCTATACTTTTAAAAAAAGGAAGGGATGCCGTTATGGGGTTGGAAAAATATTATCAGAAAAGAGACTTTACTAAGACGAAGGAACCGAGAGGACAGGTCTCCCCAGAAAATAATTTTTTATTTATTATCCAAAAGCATGCTGCCAGTCATCTTCATTACGATTTTCGTTTGGAATTAAACGGCGTTTTATTAAGTTGGGCTGTACCCAAAGGACCCTGCCTTGATCCCAGTGTAAAACGCTTGGCAATGCACGTGGAAGACCACCCCATAGAATATGGAAGCTTTGAAGGTATTATTCCAAAAG
>NZ_LR134413.1:10000-20213 GCF_900637865.1 Legionella adelaidensis | reverse complement strand
CTACCAGTCACCCCGTGCGTTAAACTTGTCAGTATTTCGGGTAGTACGCTAATTATTCCAAAATGTATCATTAAGCAAAATCCGCGTCCCAGTCCACTGTTATTATCCGTGTTGTTTCATTCACTCCAAGAACATACATGTCTTGTAAAAAAGGAATGAGATAACGCTTTTCGCCTACTACTACAAGGACATCATTTGCGCCTGTCGGCATTATTTCAACGATTTTGCCTAAAGAGATACCTTCTTTGTTTACTACCTGCATATCAATTAATTGATGCCAATAGTACTCTCCAGCCTTTAAAGGAGGCAGGCGTTCTGCTTGAATTCCAATCTCTAAATTAGTTAAAGCAGCAACCTCTTCTCGTTCGGAGTAACCCTCCACCCGCGCTAAAATTGTTTTGCTGCCAGCTTCTACGTGCTGAACGTTAATTGCTAGCCATTGGTTTGCTTTTCGAACATGCCAGGGAAGGTATCGCAATATATTTTCGCGGGGTTCAGTAAATGAAATAACACTTACTAAACCTTTAATCCCATGCGGACGTCCAAACCGGCCAACAACAATCCAGTCTTTATCCACTTAAGCAGCGTTATCCTTTTGCTTTTTATATTCTTTTGTCAAAGAAGCCACACGATCCGATAACTGAGCACCTTGGCTTTGCCAGTGTTGCAATTTATCGAATTCCAAGTGCAATCGTGGTTCTTGTCCGCGAGCAACAGGATTAAAATAACCAATGCTTTCAATGTAGTTACTATCGCGACGTCTGCGACTATCTGTTACTACGATATGATAAAAAGGACGCTTTTTAGCTCCAGCTCGTGATAAACGTATTACGACCATTATTTTCCTCTACTTTAGAGTGGTTTACATAAAAATGCCGTGTATTGTACGAAAATTAGCACGGCTTGGGAAGAGTTTGTTTTAATTAATTAAACTTATCTGGCAAGATCCCTTTTAAACCTGCCATTCCACCTAACCCACGCATCATTTGCTTCAAGGCGCCTGGTTTATTAAATTTCTTCATCATTTTTTGCATTTGCTCAAATTGTTTGAGTAAGCGGTTAACATCTTGAATTTGCGTGCCAGATCCTTGGGCAATGCGACGTTTGCGAGAGCCGACAATAATTTTTGGCACTCTTCTTTCTTTCATGGTCATCGAATTGATAATAGCTACAGTCTGTGACAAAGCTTTATCATTCACTTGACCAATCGCTTGTTGGGGTAACTGCGCCATTCCAGGTAGCTTGCTCATCATGCTAGAGATACCACCCATTTTATTCATTTGTAGTAACTGTTCTTTAAAATCTTCCAGGTCAAAACCCTTTCCTTTTTTAATTTTTTTAGCTAATTTTTCACTGGCTGCCTGATCAGTCTTTCGTTGCACTTCTTCAATTAAAGTAAGAATATCACCCATTCCAAGAATACGAGAGGCAACTCTTTCCGGATGGAAGGGTTCCAAAGCTTCGATTTTTTCGCCGCTTCCCATGAATTTAATGGGTTGGCCCGTAATTTGCCGAACAGATAAAGCGGCGCCGCCTCGGGCATCACCGTCTACTTTAGTAAGAATTACACCTGTTAGGGGAAGTGTGTCATTAAAGGCTTTTGCAGTATTAGCCGCATCTTGCCCAGTCATGCTATCTACCACAAATAATGTTTCTGCCGGGGTTACTGCCTGATGAAGCTCTTTAATTTCTTTCATCATTTCATTATCGATATGCAAACGCCCTGCGGTATCGATTATTAATACATCCATGAATTGTTTTTTTGCGCTATTTACGGCATTTCTTACAATGTCGAGCGGTTTTTCTTGCGATGAAGAAGGGAAAAAAGGAACTTCTAAATCATCAGCGAGTAATTTTAATTGCTCAATAGCGGCGGGGCGATAAATGTCAGCACTCACTAACATCACTTTTTTCTTTTCCGTTTCTTTCAAATAACGGGCAAGTTTCGCTGCGCTGGTAGTTTTCCCGGAACCTTGCAACCCGGCCATTAAAAAAACAGCTGGAGGTTGGGTTTTAAAATTTAGCTCCGCACGCTCTTGCCCCATAATGGTTACTAATTCATCATGGATTAATTTAACCAAAGCCTGGTCTGGTTTTAGGCTGGTAGCAACTTCCTGCCCCATGGCTTTTTGTTTAATTTGCTCAATAAATTCTTTAATAACTGGCAAAGCCACATCAGCTTCAATTAAAGATAAACGCACCTCACGCAAGGCTTGTTGCATGTTTTCTTCAGTAAATTTTCCTTGACCACTTAGGTTTTTAAAGGTACGTGTTAAACGTTCGGTTAAATTTTCAAACATGTTTTACTCTCGTCAATGAAGAAATATACTCTAAAAATAGCATTTTGAAGTATGTTGAGTATAAAGGTAAGATTATAACATAGTGAATAACTATGTTCTGAAATATTATTTTTAGGATGGCTCTGTGACCTCTTACCTGTTGGCGCTTTTACTCGTGTTGGTTCTTTTAGTACTCTTGTCCGCTTTTTTTTCTGGTTCGGAAATTGGCGTAATGTCTATTAACCGTTACCGCTTACGTCATTTGGTAAAAAAAAATCATAAACAAGCGATTCGAGTGCAGCAGCTTTTAGCAAAACCTGAGCGTTTTTTAAGCATAGTGCTAATAGGAAACACGCTCGCTAATATCGTGGCCTCTATGATTTCCACCTTGGTAGGACAGCAGCTATACAGTGAGATTGGGGTTGGTATAGCTACGCTGTTGTTAACATTAGTTATTATTGTGTTTGCTGAAATGGTCCCCAAAACTTTAGCCGCATTATTTCCTGAAAAAGTCGCCTTCGCTTGTTCCTTACCACTCAAAATTTTAGGAACAATCTTTTCCCCTTTAGTTAGTCTCGTTAGTTGGATTGCCAATAATATCTTACGTCTCATGGGGGTTACTTTAGATAACGCACAAAAAGAAGCCCTATCGCATGAGGAATTAAGGGCAGTGGTGCATGAGGCCGGTGGGCTATTGCCTGTAGAGCATAAAGGTATGCTTTTAAGCCTTTTGGATTTGGAGCAGGCACGGGTTGAAGATATCATGGTACCCAAAGCAGATATAATAGGGATAGATCTGGAGCTACCCTGGCATGAAATATTGGATCAACTGGAAACAGCGCAACATACCCGTTTACCTCTATATAAAGATAACATTGACAATCTGGTAGGCATGATTCATCTGCGTAGCGTTTTAAACCTGGCGCTGGAAGAACAGCTTACGATGGAAAGCTTATTGAAAATTGCCGAACCGCCCTATTACATACCAGAAGCTACTTCGCTCAATGTACAAATTCTAAATTTTCAACGTATGAAGCGACGTAGTTGCTTTGTAGTAGATGAGTATGGCGAGCTGCAAGGGTTGGTAACTATGGAGGATATACTTGAGGAGATCGTTGGTGAATTTACTACGGATATTGCTGCTTTAAGCAAAGATATTTTCCCGGAAGAAGATGGAACGATCATCGTTGATGCAAGTATTACCTTAAGAAACTTAAACAGGATGTTAAATTGGCAATTGCCTTCCATAGGCCCCCGGACATTAAGCGGACTTATTATAGAATATTTGGGATATATACCTCCCGCGGATTATTGTTTGCGCATTGAACAATATCAAATTGAGATTTTAAAAGTGGGGGAGAATATTATTAAAAGCGTTCGCATGCGCAAAATTACTAAAAAAAAGAAATAAAATTTAATATTTCGAAATATTAATTTCTGAGGACGCGATTTTCTGCCCAACAAAAATGAATATTATCCCGAACCATTCTAAAACTTGCTCATGAATATTAAATAGCGGGCGGCCTTTTCTGCGATGCCTGCTCCAATTCTGACTTTAATCTTTGCCCAAGCTCATTGAACTCTAATGTGTTTTTTTTGCAAAGGGCGGATAAAGCTTGCCAATCCAACGTGGCGGATCCGCGATCTACGTATTGGACACCATACGCTTTATCCCAGTCGCCCCGAAATATTCCAAAATTAAAACCTAAACGACTAGAGCTCAACGAAAACCACGCCTCAGGTTTTCCTCGTGCCTGATTATAAAAATATAAATTTTTCGGCAATTGTTCCTCTTTAAATTGAGGGGTGGGATCAAAAGAACGATCGGATCGGCCATATTCCTTTGCTATATAACATGGCACCATTCTCTGTGCGCCCCCTACTTCTTTTATCCAATGATTAGTAAGCTCCTGATGATTCAAGAAGGTGAAAGTTAGATACTCATGTAATTTATCCTTTAATGCAAAATCATAATGTTTTTCTTGGTAAGACTTTCCTTCGAAGAGGTAATGAACACCTTCACTTCGCATGTGGACTTTATATTGTTGAAATAACTGTTGCTTAATCTCATAACCATTTTTATTGTCAGGTAAGGCTTTAAGCATGATCTCCCACATATGTCTATCCAATGCCCATAGAGCATATTCAAAAGGGGTAATGTTCTTAAAGGTGCGTCCGGAATAGTCTGTGATATCTCCTCGAAGGGTCAATAAGTCAGGGCGTTTTTTTATCAGTTTCTCCGCTTCATCCTGCTCCCCATGAACCACATGTTCTAGCAGCATATTAACCGCAATGGAATCTAATGCGGGTTTGAATAAACCCTGGGCGCGTTTGTTGGTTTGGGCTAAATTGGATATATCCTTTGTCGAGGTCAGTTTTTTAGCAATTTCTATAAGCGTCTCATTAGGTAAGTCCATAAACTCACCTTGTCTTTTCTCATCTCTTTGTTGTTCCTGCAATGCTTTTAGGATGCTGTCTATTTTCACAATGATGTTCTTTTCGGCGATTTGTACTTATAGCTAAATTATAGACTTCCTTCGGAGCGAGAAATCACGGATTTATTTTTTTGCTCTGATAGCATAAGTCTAACTTACTCTTTACCTCTGGTTACTTCTGCAACAAGCATATAGCCATTATGCCGGACAGTTTGTATTAATTTCTGCGTATTATCAATTCCAATTTTTTGCCTTAGTCTACTGATCAAAACATCCACCCTGCGATCAAATGGATGCGCATCTTCATTGTTTTTTGCAATTTGTTGTAACAATTCACGACTGATAGGTTTATTAGGTTGGCTAACAAAGGCCAGTAAAATGTCATATTCTTTTGTACTTAAAAAAATCTCGTTATTCTCATAAAAAATTTGTCGTGATCCTGGGTACAAGCGCCAATTTGCAAAGCGTATAATCTCTTTCTCTTGTTCGTATTTATCAAAGACATGTGCCAACCGCCGTTTAATAACTTTAATACGCGCGTGTAGCTCTCTGGGATGAAAAGGTTTTACTAAAAAATCATCGGCGCCTTCTTCTAACATTTTTATACAAATGTCTTCTGCATAAAAATCACTAATAACAATAATCGGTGCCTGAAATTGCCGGTATTGCAGCTTTATTTTGGAAGTATCGAAAGAAGGGGAATACTTCATTACGATTGCAATAATTTGTTCGGAGTGGCATGGTAATTCGTCTGAAGCCTGCTGAATGATTCGGAAACCACACTGTGTAAAGTATTCTAAAAAAGCATCTTCTAGAGGAGACTTATCAATGTAAAATAACAGTTTTTCCAACATAACTCCTACCTATAGTTTTTCCATTATACTAAAAAATTACAAAAGTGTATGTGTTTATCGTTTATACTAAAAATAGCCTTGAGCTTCTCATGGAGAAAGGTATGGCCGAGACAGGAGATCTTGTTGCACACTGGGAAATACCAGATGCTTATCGCACGAAAGGATTGATAAAATATGAAATTAAAAAAAATGAAGGATTATTAAATTTATTACTTTCACTATCATCTAATGAAACCAAAGCGAATGAAATTACGCAATTATGTAATGTCATTACGTGTCTCTATGAAAATTATTTGGAACAGATTGATTTACAAGTAAAAAAAATAAATAAGCAAATCATATGCTATCTATCTTGGCAGGAGTGTTATCAACAAATAAGAATTATTCAGCATCGGATTATGTCTAGAAGTAATTTAGGAGAAGAACATTGCTTAATCTTGCATTTGTGTAATCTGTATAAGGCCTTGCCGCAATTAGTCCAGAAAGATAATTTATCACAAGCGTCTTTCGCTAAAGACAAAAATAATAATTTGGAGGACCTATTTAACTTTTTAGAAAGTAATTAGTTTTTATCCGTGATTAGCGGCCAACGCTTACCATAAAAAGTATGTAATAATTGTAACATTTCAGACGCGGGAGAGTTTTTAGTAAAGGAGTCATTCATCGAGTCGCTCCAATAATTATTATCTAAACGTAAAATGACTGGAATATAACCATCATCATCAGGATATAAAACGAAAAGCCAATTATCCTTTATAACGCCATATAGTTTTAATTGATCCAGGTTAGACAATTCATTGTATTTTAGTTCTAACTCTCCATTGTCTGCTATTTGAAAATATTTTTTTGCCAGAATGCGGGCTTTCTCTTGAGTTACAAATTGATTGGGTAACATCCCGCTTTCCATAATAAAGGTCCTTTTAGGCAAGGGTTTATTTTTTAATATAAAAGGCAGGAGCGAAATTCCATCTACGTTTTGTTTTTTCATTGCCAGAAAATTTTCTATGGTCGGCATAATATCAATTAAAGAGACCTGCGTGTTTATTATTTGCGGTGTAGTGACCAACTTCCCATCTTTATATATTTGCATAGCGAACAAACAATGGTATTGATCTGCACTTAATAAATCAGAGCCATGTCCTACGCTCATGTTTAAAGCAGTCGAGGTTTTTCTTTTAAAATAATTAGCTAATTTGCTTTCACCTTCCCCTTGGTAGGTTTGGTAAGAAGTTTGTCTGGTTCCCGGTAAATAGAGTGTTTCCCCATGATCACTTAATAAAATAACCAAACTGTTATCTAAATAATGGTATTTTTTCAAATAGGAAAATAAAGAAGCCACTTGGTTATCTACCGCTCCTAATGCTTGATAATAAACGTTACCTCGTTTTTCAATATCAAATATATCATTCACTTGCGCAGGTTTCGTTACAGCCCAGGCATACGGCCAATGGGGTAAAGCAAAATGAACGGCTATAAAAAAAGGGCCTTCTTTTTTTTGCGCTAATCCTTTTTGTAAAGCAAGATTAAAAGTGTAGGGGTAATAGGTATAAAAACTAGCCCGGTTCATATAGTTATAGGGAAAGATCCAGCGGCTGAAAGGAAGATTGGCAATGAGGTTGGAAAGAGGAAAATCATTAAACCCTCCCAGAAGTACATCATTTACTCCTTTCTTGGGGCCTATAATAGTTTCAAAGCCAAATTGCTCATCAATACTATTAAAACGACGATCATCAGTAGCATAAATCGTTGTGTATCCTTTTCTTTTTAGCTTCCAGGCAAGACTCAGTTCTTTTCTTACACTGCTAATCGCTTTTAAATTATAAGTGGCTTGGTGATGGAAAGGATATAAACCTGTAAGAATGCTCATCCAGGAAGGAAAAGTATGAGCTAACGGACTAACCGTATTACTAAAATAAACACTTTTGTTTAGTGAAGTTTTAAGAAAGGGGGTATTGCTGGTCTTAATGTTAGTTGGGCTTAAAGAGTCAACTCCGATAATAATAACGTTCGGCAGTGACTTCGATTGTTTAATAGGTGCATTTTTTGTTTGCCAGAAAGAAAAAACCAGCACTACAAAAAATAATAAAGTTAGTCCCGCTAAAATAGTTTTGGAGAGCCTGGCCAAGGTGTTAATTAAAAGGAATAAAAGGATCCCCGTGCTTATTAATAATAAAATAGAAACAATGGTAATTGGGACCTCAGGAAGAAATAATTTACTAAAAACACTTAAGGGGAAAAAATAAATATTGGCACAAATAAGAGTAAGCGCTGTAACTGTCCATATGAATAATTGCCAACTATCTATCGAGATGGAGCGATTTAAACGACGATAACGTTGGGCTATACCCCAAAGAAGTGCAGTCTGAATGATTGAGAGAATTAAAATAAGAAGTAAATGAATTAAAAAAGTAAAACATAACTCCATAACCACTTTCCAGGGTAGGGGAATAGCTTGAACAAACCCTCTGCCTTTGGAAAAGATATAAAATAGTTGGAGAACGAAAAACAAAAGATTATAAAGATAAAAGTAGAGCAGCCATTGTTTTACGTTGCCCTGACTTTTTTTCACGAAATTACCGGAAGGGTACTATTCAAACGCCAATTATAAGTATAACCACTTATGTTACTTACATGTTTTAATTGGCTTGAAAGAGGTTCGTTTGCAAATTCGCGAAGATGAAGCAATGTGTCCTCGGCTGTGCCGCCAAAATCAGCAGTAAACCACTCATAAATGCGGGAAACTACTAATTTGCCCTCAATGACTTGAGCTCCCCGAGTGGAGTTGATGTAATTCCTGGCTACTTCATTTAATTGTTGTTGAATGGTATTGCCGATAAATGCTTTTTTATGTAAGTTGGCGCCACCAATCGTACCATTACTTATCGCATAATGCGTTCGCGGATCATTCCAAATCGGACGTATGATGCGATTATGAATCTCATCCAGAGATAACCGCGTATTATCGATAGTTATTAAACTGGCTCCCCAAGGACCTATACTAAATAGCCCAGGAGAGGTATTTATTTCTAGAATATTGGTAATTGGATAATATTCAGCTACAGCTTGTACAGTCAATGCATTATAAAGATTTAACCAAAAGGCTAATTGTTCATTTCTATTGTATTTTTTTATATCAATTGTTCCCATGCGGGTGATGTAATTATTTAACAATGCACGGTTTTCAGCAGTGAGTTGTGGGTAATTAATTAAATTAATCCCTTCTTTATTCGTTACTACACAACGATCCAAAAACTGTTGCCATTCTTGATGAGAGATTATTTCTTTTGATAAAGGATCATTAACTTGCCATTTTGGCCACAGATCTTTTAAAAAAGAGGCAGAACTAATGCCAGGTAATAAAATCAACCAAATAAATATTAGAACTAATTTTTTCATACGATTATTCAGGACTTAACTCTTTTCTGTTTCTTAGGGCATTACCAATTGTATTCCCATCTAGAAATTCTAACTCTCCGCCAATAGGAATCCCTCGCGCTAACTGACTCACTTTTACTGCCATGGGAGCCAGTAATTCTTGGATAAAATGAACTGTAGTTTGTCCTTCCACCGTAGGACTAAGTGCCAATATAACTTCTTTTATACCCTCATCATGGATTAGAGCTTGCAATTTAGACAAACCAATGTCTTCCGGGCCAATCCCATCCAAGGGAGAGATTTTATTCATTAAAACATAATAATATCCGGAATAAGCGTGGCTCTGCTCTATTGCTGTAACGTCTGAAGGATTTTCTACTACACATAATAAGCTTATATCCCGGTTAGTATTGGAGCAAAGGTTGCAAAAATTTTCAACTGTGAAATTATTACAGCGTTGACAGGCGCGCACATGCACCATCGCTTTTTCAAGACAAGTTGCTAAATGCAAGCCTTTTTGTCGTTGGTATTGTAAGAGATGGAATACCATTCGCTGCGCGGACTTGGGGCCGACGCCTGGGAGGCAGCGCAATGCCTCCACGAGGCCAGACAATACATTATCCATTAAAACTTATTTTTCGCCTTCTTTCAGGAAGTCCTGAGGAATATTTAAACCCGCGGTTAGCTGGCTTATCTTTTCCTTAGAAGCTTTTTCAATCTTGCGAGTAGCATCATTAATAGCAGCTACGATTAAATCTTCAATCATTTCCAGATCTTCATGAAGAGAGGGATTTATTTTAGCTTTTAATGCATCATGGCGTCCATTAAACTCGATTTTTAACATGCCACCGCCAGCTTCTCCAGTTACTGTGAGCTCGCTTAATTGCTGCTGCGCCTGTTGCATGCGCTCTTGCATTTTTTGCGCTTCCTTCATGAGATTGTTTAAGTTTTGATTAATATCCATCACAGCCCTCTCTTGTTAATGTTAACTCTTCGACTCTTTAAAAGAATCAGGTAAAGCAAATTCACCATTGCTTATTATAGGTCATCTTTTATTGAGACAATAGAATCTTTGACCACCTCTGCAGAAAATTCTTGCTGCAATTGTTGAAAAAACGGATCATTTTGCAAGGCCAGCTCCGCTTCTTTCCGCTTATTATCTCCGGCGATCTTTTTTTGCTGCGCCGGGGAATCGGGAATACTGTCTTCGCAAGAAATTATCAATTTTACTACATCTTTGTAGTAATTGGTCAATGCCTGTTCGATGCGG
>NZ_LR134413.1:0-5000 GCF_900637865.1 Legionella adelaidensis | reverse complement strand
TAATCAAGCTCGGAGATAGCTGGTTCTCCCCGAAAGCTATTTAGGTAGCGCCTCGTGAATGATTACTGGGGGTAGAGCACTGTTTCGGCTAGGGGGCTGTCATGGCTTACCAAACCGATGCAAACTCCGAATACCGGCTAATTGAATCACGGGAGACACACGGCGGGTGCTAACGTCCGTCGTGAAGAGGGAAACAACCCAGACCGCCAGCTAAGGTCCCGAAGTACTAGTTAAGTGGGAAACGATGTGGGAAGGCATAGACAGCCAGGAGGTTGGCTTAGAAGCAGCCACCCTTTAAAGAAAGCGTAATAGCTCACTGGTCGAGTCGGCCTGCGCGGAAGATGTAACGGGGCTAAAACTAGTCACCGAAGCTGCGGATGTGTGCGAGTCACACGTGGTAGGGGAGCGTTCTGTAGGTCTGCGAAGGTGCATTGAGAAGTGTGCTGGAGATATCAGAAGTGCGAATGCTGACATGAGTAACGATAAAGAAGGTGAAAAACCTTCTCGCCGGAAGTCTAAGGTTTCCTGCACGACGTTAATCGGAGCAGGGTGAGTCGGTCCCTAAGGCGAGGCTGAAGAGCGTAGTCGATGGGAACCAGGTTAATATTCCTGGACTTTCTATAAGTGCGAAGGGGGGACGGAGAAGGCTAGATGAGCCAGGCGATGGTAGTCCTGGTGCTTGCATGTAGGTGGGTAGACCAGGCAAATCCGGTTTACTAATAACACTGAGGTGCGAAGCGGTTCTGACCCTACGGGGTGCGGAGAAGTCATTAATGCCCGGCTTCCAGGAAAAGCCTCTAAGCGACAGCTTATAGAGAACCGTACCGTAAACCGACACAGGTGGACAAGTAGAGAATACTAAGGCGCATGAGAGAACTCGGGTGAAGGAACTAGGCAAAATGGTACCGTAACTTCGGGAGAAGGTACGCCCTTGTTGGTGAGATACTTGCGTATGGAGCTGATGAGGGCCGCAGAGACCAGGTGGCTGCGACTGTTTATTAAAAACACAGCACTCTGCAAATTCGTAAGAAGACGTATAGGGTGTGACGCCTGCCCGGTGCCGGAAGGTTAATTGATGGGGTTATCTGACCACCATATTTGTTGCGAATGACGCAAGTCAGCGAAGCGAAAAATAGGGTGCGGTCAAAAAAGGCTGACCAACCAGATTTTTTGCTAATCGAGACGAGCGACGATGAGCTGAAGGAACATACATCAGTATGTGACTGAAGCGAAGAGGAAGCTCGACGAAGAGTAGCGAAGAATATGGTGGTCAGAGAAGCTCCTGATCGAAGCCCCGGTAAACGGCGGCCGTAACTATAACGGTCCTAAGGTAGCGAAATTCCTTGTCGGGTAAGTTCCGACCTGCACGAATGGCGTAACGATGGCCACACTGTCTCCACCCGAGACTCAGTGAAATTGAAATTGCGGTGAAGATGCCGTATACCCGCGGCTAGACGGAAAGACCCCGTGAACCTTTACTACAGCTTTGCACGGGACTTTGACAATAACTGTGTAGGATAGGTGGGAGGCTAAGAAGTCAGGACGCTAGTTCTGATGGAGCCGACCTTGAAATACCACCCTGTTGTTGTTGAGGTTCTAACTTGGACCAGTAATCCTGGTTGAGGACAGTGTATGGTGGGTAGTTTGACTGGGGCGGTCTCCTCCCAAAGAGTAACGGAGGAGCACAAAGGTACCCTCGGTACGGTCGGACATCGTACCAAGAGTGTAAAGGCAAAAGGGTGCTTGACTGCGAGAGTGACGGCTCGAGCAGGTACGAAAGTAGGTCTTAGTGATCCGGTGGTTCTGAATGGAAGGGCCATCGCTCAACGGATAAAAGGTACTCCGGGGATAACAGGCTGATACCGCCCAAGAGTTCATATCGACGGCGGTGTTTGGCACCTCGATGTCGGCTCATCACATCCTGGGGCTGTAGCAGGTCCCAAGGGTATGGCTGTTCGCCATTTAAAGTGGTACGCGAGCTGGGTTTAGAACGTCGTGAGACAGTTCGGTCCCTATCTGCCGTGGGCGTAGGAAAATTGAGAGGAGCTGCTCCTAGTACGAGAGGACCGGAGTGGACGAACCTCTGGTGTACCGGTTGTGACGCCAGTTGCATTGCCGGGTAGCTAAGTTCGGACGGGATAACCGCTGAAAGCATCTAAGCGGGAAGCCTCCCTCGAGATGAGTTTTCCCATGAAGCCCGTTGAAGACGACGACGTTGATAGGCGAGGTGTGGAAGCGCAGTAATGTGTGAAGCTAACTCGTACTAATTGGCTGATTGTCTTGACCATATAACCTGAATTGTTTTGTAGCAGGTTATGCTAATCGCTAACCCATTTCTTCTACCGTGGATTAAGCATCCACAAACCAGTTTTCCTGGCGAGCATAGCCGTTTGGAACCACCTGATCCCATCTCGAACTCAGAAGTGAAACATTCGCGCGCCGATGATAGTGTGGGGTTTCCCCATGTGAAAGTAGGTCATTGCCAGGGCTTTTTTCTTAAAGGCGACAGTAGTCGCCTTTTTTTTGCCTGCAAATTTGAAAAAAAACAGGTCTCTTCAACAAACCTACCTTTGATGCAGCGCAGCGGAATAAAAGGGTTTACCATATTCCTCATCCGATTCCTAAAGCTCTCCGCTTACTAGCGTGGCGCGCGGGCTCAGTTGGTATTTACATTATAAAGGGAAATAAGTATTCTTTATCGGCAGAATTAAGGTATTATTGTAAAATTTAGCAGCATAGTACTGGAATTTTTTTCTATGTATGTCCATAGTATAACGGAATTTATTGAGACTCTAAGAGCGCAAGAAGACTTAGAATCTTATGATAAAAAATTTTTAGATGACATTGCAACGACTTTTTTAGAACATGACGGGTTAACGTCGTTAGATTCAACTCAGATTGAATTTTTGGTCGAAATCTTTAATAGACGTTGGAATAATATAAAGGATACTCCAAAAGACTATACCTTATGCGATGATTTTATTAATAGGGTCTGGGCAAAACTCGCGGAGGAGTTAGCGAGTGAGCTAAGAATAAGTTTTATAAGTGTTCTTATACCTTCCATTAAAAATCGTATTGATCCCATTACATTTACAAAGTTGCCGAGTAATTATACTGAGCTTCAACAGCTTTATTTATCCCACGATAATTCTACTATTCATAGTTTAAATAACTTGGTTACCCGGTTTAAAGAAGGTAATTATTCGACTTATGGTGATATAAGAAAGGTCAAGCCCAGGGCTCTATCTCCATTGGAAATGTCACGCATAAGAGCTAAAGTAACCGGTTTGCCTATTGTTTGTGATTCTCAATGCTATACTAATTTTTGGAGTTTTGTGACAGACCGTGTTTTTCCCCTGTGGCAAAAAGAGGGGGAGTTACCCAGCATGGTTTCTTCTCTATCGGATGTAGTACAGTCCTATTATGAAAATGATTTAAATACTTCCGACGGTGTTTACAGGTTTAGGAAGGATTTAATAACATGGTCAGAAAATTTATTGTGTTACCCACTTAAGGAAGTTAATCATTTATATGGCATCTCCATAACCATTAGTCCTTTTTCCTCTCGTTATTTGGCTGAAATTCTTTCAGATGCATTACTTGTGAATCCCATTCTTATAGGCGAGAGTATTAAAGCTATAGCCATTTGGCTCGCCTTGCGTGATCCTTCTTTAATTATTAGAACACCTGCGTTGCAAGCTACTTACTTCGAACTAAGAGTTGGCCCTGGTTTTGGTGCGCGAGAATTTCTTGAAGGAATCAAAACATTATTCGGCAATGACGATAAACGCTTTGAGAGAGAATTAACTGCATTGATGGTTAGTGTGCAAGAAAAAATTCAATCTACAGAAGAGCAATTTGTGATTGACCCCAGTGATTTGCAAAGATTAAAAATTATTTATGGTCAACGATGGGAGATTATAAGGGGAGGAGTACTAGATTATACACAAACACAGACAGGGTCTAACAGTAATTGGATACGGTTGGCACAATTATTAGCAGGTGCAGGGTATCTCTCGTACAATTATTATTTATTTTTAATGCCCTCAATCCGTAGGGAGTTTGAACCCATTTCTTTGGAAACTATTAGTCGTTATCCTTTGTCTCATTATATTTTATCGGAAAGCGGGCGGGATTTAATATTTTTAGGGACCTGCGCTGCTGCAGATGGGCGTTTATTTAATTTTAACCAGGCATCTCCCAGTGAGTTAACAACATTAGAGCGTAATCGTATATTATGCGCTGATGGGAGATATTTAAATTTACTTGATAAAAGATGCCCTGAAGATCCCCCTATTTCAATAAGAACTGTCAATGCTATAAAAAGGGTATTGGATGATTGTTTATATGCCCGCGACGAAGCGCAAAAACTTGCTTCAGAATACGCTTTATTAGAGTTTTATCCTTTCTTGCGTCAGATTTCCGAGGATGAGAAGCAAAGACTATATGCCCAAAAAATAAATTACAGAGGAGCTGTTTATAGTTTTAAAAACATAATGGAAGAAATAGAAAAAGGGGAGTGTATTACTGCTCATTTACGTTGTTTAGTAAGGTTAGTGGTTGATTATCTTCCGGATGCAAAATTTAGCTTGCAAGTCGAATCTAAAGTGCCGCTTGCCGAGATACGTAAATATTCTGCTAGAAAAGTTTTGCGCGAATATGAAGATATAGATGTGCAAGAAGTTAAGACAAGGCTTCTTATTATTCTTTTCTCACTGTTAACACACGAGTTCGATTATTTACCGCTAACGGGTTGGAAAATTTCTGCTTGTGGACGTTCTAACACCGTGCCTAAGCATGTAGAACCTATTTTCAGATTAATAGCTCCTTTGGTTACAAAAAATTTTAAAGGGGTAAGTGCTCAACGGCTTAGACATATTTATGGCCAAATTGTTGAAGGTGTTATCAAACCAACATTAGAGGATAATGGCTGGAATTCCTGGTTTACCCTTTTTGAAGGCACAAAAGCCTGGATGAATTCTATTCTATCAGGAACATTG
>NZ_LR134412.1 GCF_900637865.1 Legionella adelaidensis | reverse complement strand
TAGACATAAACAGAATAAATTCCCTCACCGTTTGGCGGAACTCAATAAAGCACAAATTGTTAATGCAGGAGATGGCAAGAACTCTCATCCCAGCCAAGCTATATTAGACGTAATGACTATTATCGAGCATAAAAAAAATCTATCTCAATTAAAAGTTGCCATAATAGGTGATGTATTGCATTCACGCGTAGCCAACTCTCTGCAGGCAATATTTTCTTTAATTGGTTTAGGTGAATTAATCCTTGTTGCTCCGACTTTATGGGCTCCGGAAAAAAGCCATTTTGGAGATATTTCCCATTCGCTCATCGAAGGAGTTAAAGATGCTGACGTAATTATCTGCTTGCGAGTCCAAAAAGAACGTTTGTTAGAAAATGAACAAATGGATTTAGAAGAATATATTAAAAAATACAGATTAAGCGAAGAAATACTAGCGTATGCGAAACCCGATGTAATGGTTATGCACCCCGGGCCTATGAACAGGGGGCTCGAAATTACGAGTGAAATAGCGGATGGACCGCATTCACACATTTTAAGTCAAGTTCAAAATGGTGTTTTTGCTCGCATGGCAATTATTCATTATTTGCTTAGTTAGTCCATTTGTTGGGCCTCCTGGCCTGAGCGCTCACCTTTTATTTAACCTTTATCTCATTATTTATCATTCCCACGTTAGGCGGGAATCCATTTTTATCATTTTTTACGGCGAGTGAATCGTTTGTTTAAATGAAAGCGCTTGTTGTAAAACAGGTACTTCCACTTTCTCTAGGCCTTGATAATCTGCTAAAGATCGACTTACTTTTAATAGACGATGATACGCTCTAGCTGATAATTGTAGACGAGATAAAATTAAATTAAGAAAGTTGAATTCTTTTTTGCCTAACTTACAGACATTTTCGCTGTGCTTTGTCGATAACTGACTATTAATGCAACCTTGCCTATTTAATTGTAAAGTGCGTAATTGCTGAATTATTTCCCGTAATTTTTTACTTTCTCCTCCAGGATGATAATTTGGACTAATTAATTCTTTTTCGCTTAAAGGTTGTACTGTAATCTGCATGTCTATTCGATCGAGTAGTGGGCCGGAGAGTTTTTGTAAATAGCGATTTATTTTTTCAGGAGAGCATAAACAATTACCTTTAGGGTTACCCCAATGGCCGCAGGGGCAAGGATTCATAGCAGCAATTAGTTGAAAACGAGCAGGATACTCTGCTTGCATAGCAGCTCGAGATATACAAATATTTCCGGATTCCAGTGGTTCCCGCAACGTTTCAAGAACATGACGTTGGAATTCTGGTAGTTCATCAAGAAAAAGCACACCATTATGTGCTAAAGAGATTTCTCCGGGACGTGGAGGGTTTCCCCCACCTGTTAAGGCAATGGGTGAAGCGGTATGATGAGGGGAGCGAAAAGGAGGAACTAACCAATTATTGGTATGCAATTTACCTAATAAAGAATTAATTGCTGCACATTCTAAGGCTTCATCTTCTGAAAGTTCTGGCAATAACGACGCGAAACGTTTGGCTAACATAGTCTTCCCACTACCAGGGGGGCCACATAATAAAATGCTGTGTCCCCCAATTGCAGCAATCTCCATAGCTTGTTTTGCGTGTTGTTGGCCTTTAACATCAGACCAATCTGCTTTTGCCTCATCTCTTGTGGATGGAGCGCGTTTCGGCAAAGAATGAAGAGTGGTTTTTCGGCATAAATATGCCGATATTTCTCTTAGATTTTCTGCGATCATCATTTCAGGATTAGATACTAAAGAAGCTTCTTCCGCATTTGCTCGCGGAATAATTATTTTTTGCTCATTTTTTGTGGCGGCCAATATAATAGGGATAATTGCTGGGACTGCCTTTAATTCACCACTTAATGCAAGTTCGCCAATAAATTCATGTGAAGAAAAAAAAGTAGCAGGAATTTGTTGTGATGCAGCAAGAATTCCTAAAGCAATGGGTAAATCAAAACCGCTGCCTACTTTTGGTAAATCAGCGGGGGCCAGGTTTACCGTAATCCTGCGATAGGGAAATTCAAACTCACTGTTAATAATAGCGCTGCGGACCCTATCCTTACTTTCTTTAACGGCGGCTTGCGCTAACCCGACAATAGTGAAACTAGGCACGCCATTAGATATATGGACTTCGACAGAAACTAATCGTGCATAAATACCTAAGGCACAGCGAGTTTTGGTTATAGCTAAATTCATGTATCTCTATTTTAAGAGGGGAAAAATTTAGTCTAATTCTTTTTTGATTGATTTGGGGCTACCTTTTCATGGTCATTTATTAACGTTTTAATTTGTGTTTCTAGCATTTCCACTTTTTCACGCGTACGCGCCAGTACTTTCGTTTGAATATCAAACTCTTCTCGAGTTATTAAATCAAGGCGAGCAAAGGTGGTTTGTAGTATCTCTTTAAATTTTTGTTGTATCTCTTTTTCAAAATTTTGTAAACTGGCTGGAAGAGAAGAGTAAAGCTTTTTTGCTAATTCCTCTAATTGCTTTTGATCTATCATGTGGAACTCCTGGTTATTACCCTTAGCAGTTTACCAAAAGCATATCTTAACCACTATTAACAATTAAGGTAATACTATGAAAATGGTTACAGCTATCATTAAACCATTTAAATTGGACGATGTGTATGAGGCACTCATGGAAATTAACATTCCGGGTATTACTATTTCTGAAACCCGAGGGTTTGGGCGGCAAAAAGGGCATACAGAACTCTATCGGGGTGCCGAGTATGTGGTGGATTTTTTACCCAAAATTAAAATCGAACTCATTCTTTCGGATGATATGGTAGAAATGGCAATTGACGCCATCTGTAAAACAGCCTACACAGGAAAAATTGGCGATGGAAAAATTTTTGTTTACAATTTAGACCAAGTCATCCGTGTGCGCACTGGAGAAGTAGGAAATGATGCGGTATAGCATCATTATTTCCTTAATTACTCCTCATTATCAATAATACAATCCCATTCTTTTTTACTAACCGGTGTGACAGATAACCGGTTTCCTTTTCGTAAAATCAACATATCTTTTAACTCTTCAAATTGTTTTAATTCATTGAGACTTAACAATTTAGGAAATTTTGACAAATATTGCACATCTACCATAAACCAACGGGGATTATCCGGGGTACTTTTTAAATCGGGATGCTCACTGGCAGGGTCAAATGCCGTAAAATCGGGGTAAGGTAAGCTGGTAATTTTTACCGTTCCGATAATCCCGGGAGGATTACAGTTGGAATGATAAAAAAAAGCGCGATCTCCTGGTTTCATAGTACGGATAAAATTTCTTGCTTGATAATTTCTTACCCCATCCCAATGAGTGGTTTGATTCGGTAGTTTTTTGAGATCGTCTATGCTGAAACAATCTGGTTCTGATTTTAATAACCAATAGTTCATTTATTTATCCAGTAAGTTGTTTTTTCAGTAATAATAGCGTTTAAGGGAACATCCCATTCTTGGGCACCAATAAATGCGATATGCTGGAATTCATAGGCCACGCCTATTAACCAAGAGTACTGATAATGGGCAAGGCTACGGTCATAATAACCGGCTCCCATCCCCAATCTTGTACCTTTCGAATCAAAACCCACAAGAGGAATAAAGATAATATCTAATTTTTTGGGGTGTAATTCTGCTTCTGGAATGGGCTCAGCGATCCCATAGCGATTAATAGTAAATGAGGAACTTGGAGTTGCTGGGATAAAAGTAAATGAATGATCATGATTTAGCTTGGGAAAGTAACAAAATTTTCCCTGTAATGGTGCTGAAGCCCATAAATGTGATAAATCAATTTCGCCATTAGCCGCTTGATATAGCCCTATATGTTTAGCATACCGGTATTCATGTAAATTTTTAATTCGATTGCAAACATGGGAGGAAATTTTCTGTTGATACTCAGAAGATAAGTTTTTGCGAGTATTGCGTAGGGTTAGGCGTTGCGCTTGCTTTAAACGATCAGGCATAAATTATTTTGAGGTGTTTGAAGTATAAGTTTAAGAAGAAAAATATCATTTTTTACTAAAAGAATAAAATACTAGTCAAATAAATAAAAATAAGTTATATAGCTTTGCATTCAAGATTTTATGTAAGATTGTTAACTCAAAAGAGGGTAGTATGAGCGATCTTTTTGATGATGATGAAGAAAAAGAACTAGTTGCCGAAGAGGAAATAGTCGAAGATGAGGAGGAAGAAATTATTTCAGAATCCCGTCAAAAACCAGGTTCCGACGCACGCAGGCGTTTAGATGACTTGTTAGAAGAAAAACGTTTACGTGAAGAGTTGGAGGATTTTACAGATTATTAAGAATTATACTCAAGGAAGAGGTGCTAAGAAGATAGTTAGCATTATTTAATGAATGATTTCAGTTTTGTTAATAAAACCTTAATTTTTGTCGACTATTATACAACTATCAGATTTTTTAATGGGTTGTTACAATGGCTAATACCAGCGAGATGCTCCAAAAGATGGCATTGTGCTCAAATGGTAAAAAGGTAGCTTCAAATGTGGAAGAAAAGGGTACTGAGGTAGATAAATCCGAATTAACCCCTCCAGATTTACCTTTATTAGGATACTCTACTCCAGCTCCTTCACTTGGAGACGTTTTAAAGCAATGTCTTGCTAGTAAGAAAGACGATTTAAAGTTACGTTAAATTTCTCCATCCTCTCTTCTTTTAAGATAATAAGCTGGTGAAGGCGATCTGCCTACCAGCTTTTTTCGTTTTAATTTTGTCTTTCATTACTTGAATTACTCTTATTGACGAGTATACTTTTACTATATCCAAAGCTCTTCATCGAAAGGTTTTTATATGCCTGGAGGTTTTTCACCCACTGCGCACTGGCGAGATTCAGCCAGAAGCCCGCGTTTTTTTATGGTTGATGCTCGCGCAGCATTCCCCATTTTTATATTTTTAATGCACATTAGAATTTGGACGGGGGTTCTCGTTTTGGTTTCCGCGGTTTTTTTTGGAATTATTGAACATTATGGATTTACAGTTCCTGTATTTTTACGTTGGTTACGCAGTTTCCTGGCCGGCTCTGTTAAATCTTCGCAACCTTGGTGGCGATAATGAGATTGGATATTACTAAAAGTCTTGGATTAATCTCTGCAAGCTTAAATGCTAAGTTTTATCTTAATGATCGATTTGTTAGTTTTGATGAGGTATTCTCTTCAACCGGTTTATTACCAGCGATTGCAAGACGGGCGGATCAACTATGTTCTCTTTGTTTAGGTTATGGTTTAGGTCTTTCTTTTGAGGAAGCGCAGGATGCATTGTTAGGCTCACGCGTCATATTCGATGAAGTTACGCCCAATGTTTTGCGCCTTCTCTGTATGACAGATGTAATTAATGAATTGATTCAAGGTGGACCCAGTAGGGACTATACACCATTAGATGAATTAATGTACGACTAAATTTTTCTCGCACAATGTAAAAAAAGCGCAAAGTAACTATAATTAAGAATACGTTAAGGAAAAGTTTGGTAGTCTATATAAAAGTTTATGTGTAGGAGTATTTGTAAATGGCATCAATCGTGGACAATCGTTATTCATTTTTGGCTAAACCTGTGGAGCCAAAAGGGCCTGCTAGTAGTGAAGTCGAGACGCAAGTTATAAAGCCTTTAAGTACGATGGCACTAAACCTCGAGAGAATGGCAAAACTAAATAATAATCCCGCAAACCAACAAGGACTCGAGGTCGTTAGTAAGTGCAAAGAAACCGTACTTCGTGTTCTTAATGAAAGCCAACTTTCACAGAGCTTTTCCCTTTAATACCTATCAATACATAGGGTAATAGACTACTATAAGCGATACAGATAAAGCTAACAGCTTTATCTGTATTTTCAATTTTTTATAAAATTTTATCACTGAACTATGAAAGAAGAATTATCCGAACAACAACATGAAGCTATCTTAAAAGCTCTGGAAGAGGCTATTGAAAGTGGCCCTTGGGAGGAGTCTAGCTTTTTGCGAATTATTGGTAAGAATCTTCGTGATATCCGTGATAAATACGAGCAGCAAATTCAGGGATCGGAAAAAAATAAAACCGCGTCAAATTTAGCTACCCAGACAGCTTTGCATAATGATCAAATTGAAGTATTTATTGGGCTATATTCTTTTGATGGAAGTAATATGCAATCATGGGAAAGAATACTGACGAACTTACCCAGACAAATGATTTCTCGTCCTATTTATGCTGAAGAACAAGATATTAAAAATATTATTAGAACGAAAGAAAACAAGATAAACGAGGCCTATGTGGCTATTTATATTAATCAACTTGATATTTTGCCCACGTCGTCAGATAAAACGCCTACCGACAAACTCGGAAAAGCTTTATTAACTTTAAAGGATAAGTCATTATCTTTGGAAAATATTACTCGTTTCGTGCATATTAGTGGAATTTATAAGTATAACAATGGACGTTTACTAAAAACGGCCGAATTGGAAGAATGAGATAATTTTAAAAAAAGGTATATACTTAATTTAGTACCTTGGACGTTTTTTAACCTGACTTAATAAAATGGCACAACAACCTTCTCAACAGCAATCAGACAATTCGATGGCACCTGTCTGGATTATGGTGCTGATTTTTATTACTGCTTTTATTATTTGGAAAGCAGGGCATCAATATATTGTATCTTTTATATTTTATTTAAATGTATTGCAGGGCAAATTAGTCAATTTGTTTGTAGATAATACGCAGCTAGCCAATGATATTTATCTTATGCAAACTATTGATCCGGCGACGGTCAAGTGGGAGCAATTGATAGGTTATACTCAAACAGTTGGAGATTATGTCCGTTATCCCATTATTGTTATTTTAGTAGCATTGGCCTTTTTATTATACCACTCAAATGTCACTTTAAAATTTAGAAAAGTATATGACATGAAGAAACTGCGGGCACAGGAGCAGTATAACTGGCCGGCAATTATGCCGGTAGTAAAATTGGACTTGGTTAGTGTAAATATTAACGAAGGACCGTGGGCAATGGCTTTGACTCCTATGGAGTTTGCGAGAAAGCATGAATTATTAAAGAAAAATGACATGCTTTTAGATAATCCTATTCCCGGAATGGAGTTTACCGCATCCATTCGTCGCGGCGACGCTAAACGTGTCTTTACGTTACAGCTGGGTCCTTATTTTGATGGATTTGAAAAAGCGCCTCCTCACGCAAGAGCTTTAGCCGCTGTTTTTTTGGCTAGAATTAATCGGGATCGTAGTGCAGCTTCCAACATACTCGAGGTTTTGAATAAAGGTTTCGCGGAAGGAAAACAAGATTACAGTGTGGCATGGAGTACCCTCAAAAAATATCAAAACCTGGAAGAGACACAGGAACTAATCGGTCAGCATGCTTACCTTCTCACGGTTATGGCATCTTTATTGCAAGCCGCGAGAGATGATGGTGTAGCCCCTAGCTCTGATTTTTTATGGCTAAAACCCATAGATAGACGTTTATGGTATATGCTTAATTGTGTAGGTAGGCAAACTCCCTACGCAGAAGTTGCCGGACCATTTGCTCATTGGAAAGCAGAGCTCGCTATGAAAAGAAAATCTTTGGTTCCTATGATAGATGAAGCAATAAAAGCCTTAGAAATAGCAGTAAAAGAGGTTAAATTGTCGCCGAAAGAATTGCAGGAGTTAAAACCGTAATGCGTGGTATTGATTCAAGAAATGAAATAGATCCAAGTTTGCTTTTGCGGGATACCCGGACGCTGGGACAGCGTTTTTCGGATTTTTTTTCAAATCCCACTAATATTTCTATTGTCTTAGTCGCGTTAGCTGCCTTATCTTATTATATCTCCCAACTTTCTACGCTTTTATTATTTATTGGCCTCAGTAGCTTTACCTTTACTTATACGCGCAAACAAAAACTGCCTTTTCGTCTGCCAAAAATTTCGCGCGTTAAAGATTATAATGACTTAAAACCGGGTATTAAAAAACCCAATATGGCAAGAGGAATTGCTTTTTTTGGAAACGATATTAAGACAAACGAAGAATTATGGTTCGCCAACGAAGATATGCGCACCCATGCCCTTATATTCGGTTCAACTGGTAGTGGTAAAACTGAAACCTTGGTTTCAATTGCATTTAATGCATTAGCCCAAGGCAGTGGATTTATTTATGTGGACGGGAAAGGGGATACTTCTTTATACGCCAAAGTTTTCTCTATGGTGCGCAGTATGGGTAGAGAAGATGATTTACTGCTTATTAACTTTATGACCGGCGCACGCGACATTATTGGCCCACAAGAAAAAAGACTGTCAAATACCTTAAACCCTTTCTGTCAGGGTTCTTCCAGTATGCTTACTCAGTTAGTTGTAAGCTTGATGGGAGGGTCTAGCCAATCTTCCGATGGTGATATGTGGAAAGGCCGCGCTATTGCCTTCGTAGAAGCTTTAATGCGTTTATTAGTCTATATGCGAGACGAAGGTGCGATTTTATTGGATGCAGATACTATCCGGAATTATTTCTCTTTGGATAGATTGGAAGCCATTGTTGTTGACAAAGTATTTCCTCGTGACGATCAAGAAGCGGTAAACATTGAGTCAATTCCAAAATTAGTTACCGACCCGCTCCGTAACTATCTCGGTACATTGCCTGGTTATAATAAAGAAAAAAAAGGTAAACAGGTTTCGCAGGTTTTGGAGCAACATGGTTTTATTACCATGCAGCTAGTTCGTGCTTTTTCCTCTCTTGCTGATACCTATGGTCATATTGTTCGTACTAACCTCGCCGAAGTGGATTTTAAAGATGTGGTTTTAAACCGAAGAATCCTTGTAGTATTACTACCTGCCTTGGAAAAATCGCCTGATGAGCTTTCAAACTTGGGAAAAATTATTGTTTCATCTTTGAAAGCAATGATGGCTGCAGGGTTAGGAGAAGAAGTTGAAGGTGATTACCGTGACGTGATTGAGAGAAAACCGACCAACTCTCCCACCCCTTATCTGTGTGTATTAGATGAATATGGATACTACGCGGTTCAAGGCTTCGCGGTGGTACCGGCGCAGGCACGTTCTTTAGGATTCTCGGTAATTTTTGCCGGACAAGATTTGCCGGCATTCCAGAAAGCTTCA
>NZ_LR134411.1 GCF_900637865.1 Legionella adelaidensis | reverse complement strand
ACATGAAGTACATGAAGCAACCTTTTGCGATAATAAATTCAAGGTATTCACTTCTGAACGCTTTCGAAGCTCCCATCTTTGAATACCTAATTGTCGCAGGTAATATTTTTTTAAGTTTTCGTTACTGCTATTCATTGTTTCATTGCTAATAATATTTCTTCTACCACTTTTTTAGGGTTTGGCGACTGGGTGATCGGCCGACCGATAACCAAGTAATCACTCCCTTCTTTTATAGCTTGTTCGGGTGTAATAATTCTGGTTTGATCGTCTTGTTTACTTTCTTTTAATCTAATACCCGGTGTAACCGTTAAAAATCCCTGGTTGCAGTTATTCTTTATCAATGCAGCTTCATGGGCAGAACAGACGACCCCATCCAGACCAATTATTTGTGCCATTAAGGCCAAATCAATTACTTGAGAAACTAAAGGCTTTTGCAATCCAATAGACTGGAGTTCACTTTCATGCGTGCTGGTTAATATTGTCACTGCAATAAGCAAGGGCCTGGTTTGACCATAAGAAGACAAGGCGTCATGAGCGGCGCTCATCATTTTAGGCCCTCCTAAAGCATGGACATTTAACATCCACACTCCTAAATCAGCAGAGACCTTACAAGCCTTGGCCACCGTATTAGGAATATCATGAAATTTTAAATCAAGGAAAACTTTAAAATTTTCTTTCACTAATTGTTTTACCAATTCTGGCCCAAATTGGGTAAACAATTCAAAACCTACTTTTACTGCACATTGACTTGGATTGAGTTGATAGAGTAAATCCCAGACTTCTTTTTGACTGGAGAAGTCCAAAGCAATAATTAATCGAGGTTCCATTAATCACCTTCCAAACCGTGAATCGGCTTAACTTTCCCCCACTGCTTGCAGCTAGGACAATGCCAATGCAATAATTTTCCGCCAAAACCACAATGGCCACAGCGATAAATAGGCTTATTTTCTAAAAACTTCCCGGTAATATCAAAAAGCATTTGCAATTTTTCTCGGACTAGACCATGAGCAGTTTCTAAATGCCAATAAATTAAACGATTTAAACCACGGATAGAAGGGTGTCGGCTTAACTGCGTAGAAACAAAATCAATGGCAAAATCTACCCCTTTCTCTTGACGTAAATATTCACCAATCACAAAAATCACAGAAGACCGCGGATATTCACCCAATGTGTCTTCGAGATAATCGATACACTCTTCCATGGCATTTAATTCTGTATAACAGGTTACCAACGGTTCAATAATTTCATTTAGAAAATCTGGATCTTGCTCTGGGACACGTTTTAACGAGCGAATGGCTTGCTTATATCTCCCCGCTTTCATATCGAGATCAGCCAACGTCAAACTGGCCCTAACAGACTCTTTATCTATAACCAAAGCTTGTTTTACGGCATTGTAAGCCTTGTCATACGCATTAGCCTTTAATGCCTGCATTGCTATCTCACAATAGTAATGAGCTGCTTGAGAATGGAAGCTGGAACCTGTTGACACCTCTAATTTTTTAATGATATCCAACGCTTTTTCCCACGCTTTTTCTTGTTGGTAAATAGCTAAAAGGCCTTGCAGGCTGCCAATCTCGCGACTTCCCCCCAACTCCACTACCTCAGAAAAAATACGCTCAGCACGATCAAAAACCCCTGCACTCATATAATCTTGCCCTAAAGCCATTAAAGCTTCTTTACGCTGTAAAAGACTTAACTGCGGCCGGGCGATGAGGTTTTGATGAACACGAATAGCTCTATCTACCTCCCCTCTTCTTCTAAACAAACTACCTAGAGCAAGGTGGGTTTCAACGGTATCGCTATCTACTTCTAAAAGTTTTATAAAAACGTCCACGGCTTTGTCGGGCTGCTCATTTAATAAATAATTTAATCCAACCACATATTCACGGGAAAGTTGATTACCGGTGCATTTCTCACGATTGGAAAAATTACGCCAGGCCATCCACCATCCTGACCAAGCAGCCGCTGGTAATAATAAAGGCCATAAATTAATCATTATTGCTCTCCACCCGCTTCGCGCCAAGCTGGCCAAGATAATAGATTATACCATTTAGGTTTTTCAGCGATGAATTCACAAACATTTAACCCTTATCAATCCTGCAGTGGAATAGCTCGTAAATTTTTTATTTCTTTTTCAGTTAGTTTTAACTGCATTTTAATTCTACGGTTCTCTGCTTTAAGACGCCATTGTTTCCCCAAAAAAAGTGAATAGCCAATTAAAACACCAATACCCAGGGTAATAATCATTAAAACAGAAATTGGCATAGTAATGGTAGTAACATAAAAGTTAATTTTCACTGACATAGCATTTAAAGCAGCGAAACTGACTCCCACCAACACAAGAAGTAAATAAAAAAAGAGCATTACAATTCGCATGCATGATCCTTAAAAGCACTAATTTTGCTTCCATCTTAGCAATGGCTAGAGCGTTCGCAAAGAAGAATATTTATATTTTTAAAACACAATCGTTTTTTTTAACAAGAATAAATATTTTTGCACTA
>NZ_LR134410.1 GCF_900637865.1 Legionella adelaidensis | reverse complement strand
ATATCTCCAGAGCCCTCCCCTGAGCTCCAATTAACACGCTTAATCCATGTTGTACCGGTTTCTTTCTTGATTTGATAAACATCCTTAGTACCATACTAAAAATTAGGGCATTTACAGCCGCCATCATTCCAATAACTGACCAGGCAATCTGATAGCTTTCATGCTCTGTATCAATAAGTAATATTGAACCGACAATAAATGCTACTATTCCTCCTAATCCTAATATACCAAAACTGGGAGTAAACGCTTCAGCCGCCATAAAAGCAATTCCAATCAGAATGAGGCCCAAACCGGCGTAGTTAATGGGTAACAATTGTAAAGCATATAAAGCGACCAACATTGCAACAGCACCGATAACCCCAGGAGCAATAAAACCCGGATTAACAAGTTCAAAAAAAATGCCATAAATACCCAACAATAACAATAAATAGGCTATGGTGGGATCGGTGATAGCTAATAAAAATCGCATACGCCAATCAGTCCCAATTATTTTTACTTGTGCATTGGTAGTATCTAATTTAATTTGCTGCCCATTTTGCGTAACCAACATCCCATTAAGTTGGACTAATAAATCACTCCTATCTTGCGCAATGAAATTAATTACCCCAGATTTTAGCGCTTCCGGCGCAGTCATGGTGGCTGCATCCAATACTGCTTTTTCTGCAAAATCAACATTACGTTTACGCAATTGTGCCAGTGTCCGAATAGTGGCAACAGCATCATTAGTTGCTTTTTTATCCATCGTTGTTTTTTGGTTCTTATCTGTATCGTGATCATCCATACCGCCCATTATACTAACGGGACTTGCCGCGCCCAAATGAGTGCCTGGTGCCATAGCTGCCAGAGTACTGGCATAAAGTATATAAGTGCCCGCACTGGCAGCTCGTGCACCAGATGGCGCAACATAAGCGATCACTGGAGCATTGGATGTTAAGATGGATTGTACAATTTGACGCATTGATTTATCTAAACCACCTGGCGTATTAATCAGAATCAGAATTACGTCGCTTTTTTGGGCATTTTCTATGCCGCGCACCAGGTAATCAGCAGTAGCAGGCCCAATGCCTCCATCAACAGATAGTTCAATCACTTTTGCAGCCGTGGTTACCTGGGAAAATCCCAACAATAATAGAGTGAATACCAGGAATTTCGGTAGATAAAGTATTCTCAACCTCACTTACAATCTCGCATATATAGCGTCCTGTAATGTTTTGTCTAAAGAGACCACCAAGAATATTACAACAGTATCATACTTTACATGGAATATTGATTTTTTCGCTGTACGGTACGGTGTTTGAAATCGTACCGTACAAAGGATTTTTATCCTAAAATTCGGCAGTTGAATTGTAGCCAGAGAGACTAATGTGCTGAGGATTAAAGATTTTTTGGTAATTTTTTCTTGAGGGCGATCATCAATACGGTTATTGGTCAATATGCACAGCCGCTTTCATCTCCTAAAATATGGACTCGCATTTATTTTGATCTTTGTGGGCTTCAAAATGCTCATTGCGCCCTGGTTTAAAATCCTTGTCTTCATTGCTTGGGTATTGTAGTAATCATCTTAATCTTTTGCATAGTACTTAGCATCTATTAAACATCGCTATTAGCAAAGAATAAAAATCTATCTGGGAGAATGTAGCCAATGTACTTGTGAATTTATATTATTTCTTATACTCTTCCTTTACGGGCCGTTAGCTCAGCTGGTAGAGCAGGAGACTCTTAATCTCTTGGTCATAGGTTCGATCCCTATACGGCCTATTAAGAAATCCATAAAGACATCCCAAAAATCAATCATTTATAAACGCGGGTTCCACTTCGTTTCACCCCAACTACTGGCTTATCAAGCACCTTCTTCTTTTAAATAAACTAACTCCCTTAAAACACTAGTGGCAAAGGAACCTGAAGGTAAAGTAAAGGTGAGCTTATTATTTTGCAATTGTAAATTTCGGGGATTGACTACCATCGCCCGATATTGTTTGTTAAGTCTATTTTTTTCTAAAGCTACACACCATTCTTTCCATGGCTCCAAAGCTTGCGTTTGTAATGATAGAGCTTCCAGGCTTGTCATTTCCTTTCCCTCTCCCCATAAAGGAGCTGCGGGATGAATGTCATGATCTTTTACTCTTTTTATTATTTCCTCGGTAATTTCTTCTGCCAGGAATACACTGTGCGTGCCGGAAAGCATCATGAGATCCCCGGCCACAGGTAAATCCCAGCAATTATGTTTGATTCGTAAGCTAAGAATTTGGTTGAATAAAAAAGCGCGAGCAGCTGAATAATAAATCCCTCTTAAATGCGGATTTTTTATCTTTTTATTCCTTAACAACATTTCTTCAGCTTTTAGTAAATTACTACCATGGTTACCAAAACGTTGCGCACCAAAGTAATTGGGAACACCACGTTCATGAATATTATTTATTCTTACTTTAAATTCATTAACATCATGATTAAATTCTTGGATAGTTATTTCAAAGTAATTTTCTTGCACCGCCCCAATTTTTAATTTTTTGTTATGACGAACCGATTGGAGAATATGAATATTTTCCGACTCTAAACTCTCAAGATTGGGAGTAGATTTTCCGGGCAAATGAATACTAAACCATTGTCTTGTTTGTGCGTATTTATCTTTCATTCCTGCATAAGAAACCAACTTACTGGAAACAGAAAAAAACCTGGCAAGGTAGTTTGAGACTTCTTCTGTATTAAGCAGTTTTTTTTCAAGGAATAAATATAAATGTTCACCTTCTCCACAAGGAGTAAAGCTCAAAACTTCCTCAACAAAAAAGTCCTCTGGTGTACACTTAATTTTTCCCTGGGCAGTGGGTTTTGCATCAGCAAAAGATAAATCAGTTAGCATTTTTAGACCTAAAATACATTATGTTGGCAGATTGTCATTTTGAATACAATATTTGCTTTTATTTGGTAACATGTTTCAATTTTGCTACAATTCTTCACCCCTTAAATGAAGAGACCTTTTATGGCTTACAATCAAAAACTTTTAGAAGCTTTGGAAGCTTTAACGTTTGATTTTGATAATAGATATGCATTAACACAGGCTCTCGCTGACCTAACAGAAGTTGACCTCTCCCTTGAGATAGGAGCGACTACCTTTAGAAGAACTGTTCTCGAACATAGAATTATTTTACAACTACCTGAAGAAATGGCTCAAATGAACTGTATTTCCTCTCAACATTTACATCATAACGGTGAGGGAGAAAATGCTCGCTGTAATAATTTTAGAGCCTTGCAAAGGTTCGCTGCACAACGACGAGTAGAATTTAGCTTGGAACTTATAGACCTGGATAGCTTGCGGTTGATGACAAATGTTTCTGACATTGAAGAATTACGCACTTTATTAGAACAAATTCCTTGTTTTAAAAATTTAAGTAAAGCTTATCGTTGGAGAGGCGGGCCAGAAGATCCTCCTATATTAACTAATGATGCTTTAGATAAAATATTGGAAATGGCTCATTCTTTCTACGACGATAAGACAGCACTTTATACACGCCTGCGAAGAAAACTGGCCGTGGACAGCAATAAAGCTAATTTTGAGCTGATTAAACGGCTATTGGAGCAAACACAAAAACTTTTTAATGAGCAACTTTATTTTGAAGATGTAATCAACGTTTTAGATAAAACATATCGTTTTTTAGATGGTACTTTCCCAAAAGAGGAATATACGCTGCTAGCAAATGAAATTGAAGGAAAACCTAATCCGCTGCTTAAAGGGATAGGTATTACCATGATTGCCATCTCTTCCTTGGTTGGTATTATTGGCCTCTCTATGGTAGCCACCTCCACTGTAACAGCTGCTGCTGCAATAGGAGCGGGAGCATTGGTTTTGGGCTTAGGGTATGGATTTTTTCATGAAGGGAAACGCCAAGGATTATCCAGGACTATTCGCCAGATTATTCGTGCGGATGAAAATAAAGAACTAGGTCCCCAGTTATATGCTCCTAGTCTTGGAAACCAATAAATGTAGTCATATTTTTTTTATAGTTACCTAGGTGATGTAGTAGCAAATTCAAACTGAAAACACAATTTTAATAATTCGGCCAGCTTACGGACACCCATTTTTTGCATAATCCTCGCTCTATGTGCTTCTACAGTTGAAATGGCTATTTCTAATTCATAGGCGATTTCTTTATTAAGCTTGCCCTCTAAAATAAGGCTAAGTACCTGTTGTTCACGCAGAGTAAGACTGTTATATCGTTCATAAAAATCATCAATGGACAGAGACTGCGGCTTATTGAGACATTTTTGAATAGTTTCTAATAAAACCTGCTCATTAAATGGCTTTAAAATAAAATCAACAGCACCTGCCTTCATTGCTCTTACCGCCATAGGAATATCACCAAAGCCCGTGATCATAATGATAGATAAATTCTGTTTTTTTGAACCCAAACTCTCAATTAATTCTAACCCGCTCATATAAGGCATTCTTACATCAACAATTAAACACCCTCCTTCTTTTGGATTAAACTGCTCTAAATATTCTTTGGGGCAAGCGAAGGTTTTTACGCGTAAAGAAATGGTTTCACATAACCACCGTAAAGATTGGCAAATTGCCGGATCGTCATCAATAATCGTTACAGTTCTGTTGTCTTCTCTCATATCATTATTTAAAATGAAGGGTGATTACGTAGTATGAAGATAATTGATGCAGAATTTCAAATATTTCTTTATAAATTAAAGGTAATTCATAGGATTTAGGGTAATCCATTGATTATTTTTCTTTAATGTTGCAAGTAAGATATTACCATGGTTACTATTAATCTAACAAAAGGGTTAACAAAAAAGAAAAAGACTGTAAACCAACTATATCGCCTGTGTTGATTACATTTTCTACGTAAATACATTACGTAAATACATAGAATTAACAAGGAATAATCTATGTACGCTACTTATTCAAAACAAGAGCTAGAAGATGAAATTACCAAATTAAAAAATAAGACGACATCCCAGAATGATATTATCCACCGTCAATCAAAAGAAATTCATTGGCTAACTGCAGAACTGAAAAAAAAATCACAATATGACCAGCTGTTTTACAAAAATATACATAACCTTCTTTTCGATAACATTCATTTTTTATTTCAGAATTGCATAGAAGCTACAGCGCTATTAGATTCCCATCTCAATTTAATAATTTTTAATAACTCATTCGAAAAAGTTATTCCTCTCATTTTTTCCACCCAAATAAACTATAGTACTAACTTTAAATTAGTTATTGCGACTTGCCCCAAGTTGGAAATTAAAATTATTTCGGCTTGCGAGCAGCTTTCCATTGGACAAAAAAAGAATATAACGATAGAAAATAGCCCTGACAAAATAGAAGAGCTTTATCACTTTGAATTAACAATCCACAAACTACAGAATACAAAAAAAGAAATTGAGTATATTTTCTCGCTACAAGATTTTTCTGAATATAAAAGAAATGAAATAAGAGAGCGTAAAGAACAAGTTCAATTTGCCCGTATGGCGAAACAAAAAGCTTTAAAAGAACTGAGTGCCACTATCGCACACGAGTTAATTCAACCATTAACCGCTATTAAAACTTACTGTTATGGTGCACTCTTACAAGCTAAGAAAAATCCCCAAAAAACTATTGATTTCACATACCCACTTGAAAAAATTGCTTTACATTCCTCACACGCTGCCGAATTGGTTAATCGCTTACGAAACTTTATGAAAGAAGAGACTCTCTTTTTAAATCAAACTAATTTACATGAATTAATAAAAAAAGCGCTTAATTACTTATTTTATGAATCGAACCACCCAACGTTGATTTTTACTTTTGACTTAGATGAGAGAATTCCGGAAGCCATGCTTGACGGTCTAAAAATAATGCAGCTTTTCATAAATCTGGGGAGGAATAGCATAGAAGCATTGCAAGATACTAAAGAGGCACATCCTAAAATTTATGTCAAGACAGAATGGAAGAATAACATTATCCATGTTAATTTTCGCGATAATGGTCCTGGGATTCCTCCGTATATTCAAGAAAGATTATTGCATACTCCTTACACTACTAAATCACAGGGAATGGGTTTGGGGCTTTCTATATGTAGAGCAATTGTGCAGTCTCATGGGGGTATTTTTCAAGTAAAGCAACATAAAGAAAAAGGGGCTTGGTTTTATTTTACATTATCTGTGAAAGGATAATGAGCAATTAGAGTGCTCACTATCCTAACTTCAATTAACGATTATCCGATTCTTTATTTTTCCCGCCTTGGCCACCTTGATGTTGCCCACCTTGGCCGCCTTGATGTTGTCCACCTTGGCCGCCTTGGTGTTGTCCACCTTGGCCGCCTTGGTGTTGTCCACCTTGGCCACCTTGGTGTTGTCCACCTTGGCCACCTTGGTGTTGTCCACCTTGGCCACCTTGGTGTTGTCCACCTTGAGACCCTTGGTTGTGAGATCCCTGGTTATTGTTTTGACCGTGATTTTGATTATTCTTATCCATGATTTCTCCTATTTCCTATAAAATTATCCGTTTTCAATCTTGAGAAAATTCTCAAGATAGTTAGAAAATAGTAGACCTACAATCTTTACTCTGCCATAAAGGTTTACCATAAACATTTATGTAAGGTCTTTAAAAGGGGAAAAAAAATTAAAATTAACTAAACTTAAATAAAATTTGTTATGGATTACCTTAAAAGCAAAGGTTTTTGCGTATGGGTCGATTTATTTTATTAAGTAGAATCAATTCGTGTTGACCTTCAAGATAATAAACTGGACTTGATATGGAAATTATTAATATTAAAGTATTAAGAGGACCGAATTATTGGTCTATAGAAAAAAAGAAGCTTATTGTATTAAAGATAAATATTGAGCCATACCAAAATTTGGATAAGAAACGAGTCAATAAACTAGTTAAGCAAGTAAAAGACTTATTTTCCACCTCCCCTACAGCTGAAGACCCTAATATTCCTCATTTAATTGCTTTTTTAGCAAAAGAAATACAAAAGAAAGCGGAAATAGGCTGTGATTATGCAGAGGTCGCTCCCACACATATCCCCGAAGTGTTTTTTATTATATTTGAATACCAAAGCGAGACCGCAGGGGTTCATACCGCCAACATAGCAGTTTCTCTTATAGACTCCCTTTTACAAGAAAAAAATCTTCCTAACTTGAAAGAAGAAATTAAAAAGATCAAAGATGTGCATTTACAACAAAAGCTGGGCCCTAGCACGCAAGTCATCGTGGAGGCAGCCCGGCAAAGAAAAATACCCGTCATGCGATTTAAAGAATCTTCTCTGATAACCCTTGGGCATGGTTGTTATCAAAAGCGGGTTTGGGCAACAATTACATCAAATACCAATGCGATAGGCGTTGATATAGCAGGCAATAAACAATTAACAAAAAAATTATTGGCCGAAAACTTTATTCCCACTACGGAAGGTGTAACTATTCAACTTCCTGAACAGTTAGATGAAGCTATTAATTTATTAGGCTTTCCTTTGGCAATAAAGCCTGAAAATGGAAATCATGGAAAAGGAGTAACCACCAATATAAGAACAAAAGATAAAGCCCTTTTAGCCTTTCAAGTCGCTAAAGAATTTTCCGAAGATATTATTGTTGAACGTTTTGTTCAAGGACAAGATTACCGCTTCCTGGTAATAAATTATAAAGTTGTGGCAGTGGCAAAGAGGACACCTGCCTGCATTGCAGGAGATGGGGTTCACTCTATTCAAGAGCTAATTGAAGAAAGTAACAAAGACCCACGTCGTGGCGAAGGCCATGAGAACTTCCTAACTACGATTAAAATAGATGATGTAACGCATTCCATTTTAGCGGAAAGGAATTTAAGCCTAACTTCTATTTTGCCTCGCGATAAGATTTTATATTTAAAATATAGCGCTAATTTAAGCAGCGGAGGAATGTCTACCGATGTAACTAAATTAGTTCACCCCTCAAATCTTGCTTTGGCTGAAAAAGTGGCCAGGGTAATTAATCTTGATATATGCGGTTTGGATATAGTAGCTGAAGATATTAAAATGCCTATTACTATAAAGACAGGGTCGGTGATTGAAGTAAATGCCAGCCCTGGGCTAAGAATGCATATTTGTCCCAATGAGGGGGAACCGCAAGATGTAGCGGGCCCTATCTTGGATATGCTCTATCCCCCTCTTAAACCCTGCAGAGTCCCTCTAGTAGCAGTGACCGGAACCAATGGTAAAACCACAGTAGTAAGATTAATAGCTCATCTCGCCAAGGAGTTAGGTCATTATGTTGGCCTTACCACAACAGAGGGAATTTATATAAATGACGAGTTAATTTTTAAAGGGGATTGCAGTGGCCCATCTAGCGCCCACACGGTTCTTCAAGATCCTTTTATAAATTTTGCCGTATTGGAATGCGCACGAGGTGGAATCATTCGCTCAGGCTTAGGCTTTGACTTATGTGATATAGGCATTGTAATGAATATTGCCGCTGATCATTTAGGTATTGAAGACATTTACACATTGGAAGATTTGGCCAGGGTAAAATCCGTAGTACCTAAAAGTGTTGCTAAAGATGGCTTTGCTATTCTCAATGCAGAAGATAACGAAGTATACGCGCTTAAAAAAGATTTAACGTGTAATGTTGCCTTGTTTGCCTTGGAAGAAAACGAAAGGATTAAAAAACATTGCGCGCACGGGGGACTGGCAGCATTTATTAAAAATGAAAAAATTATCATCCAACAGGGTACCCAGAGAGATGAATTAACGAATATCAAAAAAATTCCCCTTTCTTTTAACGGCACAGCGAATCCAATGATTGAGAATATATTAGCGGCAACTTTAGCCGGCGTAGTTAGCAAGTTTCCTCTGGTTGCTATTGAACGTGCCTTTTACAATTTTTATCCTTCTATAGAAAATACCCCGGGCAGAATGAATGTCTTTAATTTCGGTACTTTTAAAATTATGCTGGATTATGCTCATAATGAAGATGCCTATGTTCAATTAAAAAAATTCTTAGACCAAACCCATTGCAGCAAAAAAATAGGGATTATTGCAGCCACCGGAGATCGTCGAGCCGAAGACATAGAAAATTTAGGTCTCAGAGCGGCCGAAATTTTTGATGAAATTATCATTAGACACAATAAAGATGGTCGAGGACGTTCCCCTGATGAATTAACGCAACTTCTAAAAAATGGGATAAAAAAATCTAAAAAAAACCCCGATGTCATCGTTATTTCTAATGAAAACGCTGCAGTTAGACATGCAATAGCAGAAGCAATCCCTGATTCATTTGTTCATTATTCCGCAGAAAATGTCCTCGAAGCAGTCGATTTTATGATGGAAGAAAAAAAGCTTTATCAGAAAAAGTTTTAACCTAAAACGTTCGTGACCTTCGGTACCTCCCTCCGAAGGTCCACACGTATGTTAATAACTCCCAAGATTAATGGTGCATATAATGTCTAGGCTCCTGTTTTTCATGAAGATGCGTAGAACGACTGGGGGTTTTAACCTTCATCTCTTTCTTTTTTCTTCCCGCTTCCAACTCTTCTTCTAGCTCCGCCAAGACATCTTTTAATAATTTTATTATACGTTTTTTCTGTGCAAGCTCTGATATATTCCACTTTTCTTTAGTTGCTCGCATATGTGCTACTTTAAATTTTAATCCTGTCATTTCTGTTGAATAATCATTTGCATTAAGCTTTTCTACTATTTGATGAGCCAATATATACCAATGGTACTTTGTCCCTACTGGAACTCCAGATCCTTGCGGCGCGTGTCCTTTCCTTCTTTTGGTTACCGCATATTTGATTTCCCACTTATCGGGAGTAACTTTTTTTTCCTTCCATTGTCCTTGATCGTAATTCCATGAATGTGTTCGGCCTACTTTCATACCAGTATATTGTTTTCCACCAAACTCCTTAAACTTGTTATAAGACTCTGCAATATCCTTTTTGCTTGCCTGACTGTTTTTCTTTTTCATAGCTAAATCCTCAAAAAAACAACGGTTATACTATAATTTTAGCAAACCTTCTTTTACCCATAACGGAACTAGAGGCGCCTGTTGAAGAATAAGGATATTTATATTGGTACGTCGGGGTGGAGATATAAAGGCTGGATTGGAACTTTTTACCCTGAAAAAATAAAACCCCCAGAGGTGCTTCCTTTTTATGCAACTATTTTTGATTCGGTAGAGTTAAATAATAGTTTTTATCAAATTCCCAAAGAGCATAATGTGAAAACATGGAAAGAAATTACCCCGCAGGGCTTTATATTTTCATGCAAGGCGAATCGCTACATTACCCACATGAGAAAACTTCGGGATACGCAAGAGAGTGTTGAACGTCTATTAAAAGCATTTAGTCTTTTTGAAGAAAAATTAGGGCCCGTTTTATTTCAATTCCCCCCCTATTGGCCGGTGGATTTATCCCTTTTCAGTGATTTTATTGATAAGTTACCTCAAGACTTTCGTTATACCTTTGAGTTTCGTCATATTTCCTGGTTTTGTGAGGAACTCTACGCTTTGCTACAACAAAAAAATATGGCGTTATGTTTTTATGATTTTAAAACTTTTCAGCCTCCCGAGATAATTGTCGCGGATTTTATTTACATCCGTATGCACGGGCCAAAAAAAATACCTTATCAAGGCTCTTATGATGAAGAAACGCTCAATACTTACGCAGCAAAAATTCTTAGATGGCAAAAAGAAAACAAAAACGTTTATTGCTATTTTGATAACGATGAAAAGGCTTGCGCTCCTCATGATGCACAACGACTTCAACAAAAAATAGAGAGTTTGTGAAAATTATTTACTAAAAAAACAAATTGTGTATAATATTTGCCCAATGAAAGCCTTAAGGGAAAAATAATGAAAATTGGAATAATTGGGGCTGGTTGGTATGGCTCCCATCTTGCTCTCGCCCTAAAAAAAGAGGGGCATGATGTAACGTTATTTGAACGTAATTCTCGAATTTTCTCTGGAATTTCCGGGTCCTTTGGGATTCGCTTGCATTTAGGGCCTCATTATCCTCGATCACCTGAAACCAGAAAAAGTTGCCAGCGATGTTTTTCAAGATTTAAAGAAGTTTACCCCGAATTAGTAGTTCCTCATGAGTATGCTATCTATGCTCTCGGCGCTAAAGATGCCGATAACAACCCCCCTCGAGTTGACGAGCAAACATTTAAAGCTGTCTGTGAAGAAACATCCAGTTGTCACCCCATTAATATGGAGGAATATGGTTATAAGGGTTTGTTAAACGCTTTTAATCTTGATGAGCCTAGCATGCTTTTGGGTGAGCCACTACGCCAAGCATTCACTCAATATTTAGAAGAGGCCGGGGTAAAAGTCGTTTGTGATTATACGGTTAGTTCTCTACACCCGGATGGTGATTTGGTCACTATTAATAATACCTCCGGTCAGTCACAACAATTTGACAAAGTAATCAATGCCACTAGTTACCAGTCTTTATTACCGCAAGACCCGGATTTTCCCTTTAATATGGAAACGATATACCAGCCCTGCTTGGGTTTAATTTATCGTGACAAACAAGCGGGTACCAAACCGATCTCTTTTATTGCTATGGATGGATGGTTCCCGTGCCTTATGCCTCTTTGTGAGAACGAAGGAGATAGTCCTGTTGACCGTAGATATATTTTAACCCACGGTAAATGGACTATTATGGGTTCCTATGAACGTCCTGCTGCCGCAAAAGAAGTATTAGCGAGCTTAACAGACTCTTTCGTTGATGAGAACATAAGAGCGCCAGCTGTTTCGGAGATGAAACGTTTCTGGCCAGACTTTGAGCAGCGTTTTGAATACGTAGGATGGAAAGGGCAAGTTCTTGCCAAACTAAAAACCCGAAGAGAATTTAGAAGCGCCGTCACTTATGGAAATGGAAACATAATTCACGTAGTACCAGGTAAAGTAAGTAATGTTTTCGACGTAGAAGATGAAGTTAAGGCATTGATAGCTCAAGAAAATATTTTGTATAAGGGCAAATATTCTTATATGAGAGGCGGAGTTCTCGATCACGGTATTTTTGAAATTGAAGAGAAACCAAGCGCACATGAGGCAAATACCGCCAACTTGCAGACTTTTTCAGAGTTGAGAGCTACCGTGTCGAATCATAACTTTTTTAATACTTCCAAAGCTCCAACCAGACATAGCTTCCTCAAAACGAATTCCCTACTTCTTTGCGGCAGTTTAATGGGCTTAGGATTATCCGTTGTATTTCCCTATGCCTCCTTATATTTACTCAGTCTTTCTATCATATTATTAGCAACTTTTGCTTGGCATAAATATCGTAATATTCCAAAAGAAGACACGGTAGAGACGAATTTTGCGTGCCAAGCCTAACAATATATTTTTTCCAGTACTACAATAGAAATTATGCCCGGGTAGTTTGGAAAAACGTGTTAGATGAAAAGCGAAATAAAAGGAAACAAGCCTCAGTCTTTGTTTGATTTAGCATTTCCCGCTGTTTTACTGGATAAAAAAGCTACTATCATTGATTGTAATGAATGCTTTCTCAAACTAGTAGCATTTCCGAAAAACAAGATCATTGCCTCTAATCTACGTGATGTATTTCAACATAAAAATATTGCTTTCCCCTTAACTAATTTAACAGACGCGGCAGAGTTTGAAACGACAATACCACTCGGTCAAGACAAATTACAGGCGAATTATAAGTGGACCTTAACTAAGGTAAAAAATTCGAAAGAGGAAATGTTCACCCTTTTAGGCGTTAATTCAGAAATGGTGAGTAGCCTTGAAAATAAAGACACAATTACCCAGAGCATTATTGATCAATTGCCGCATCATTATATTTTTTGGAAAGATAAGAATTCAGTATATTTGGGTTGTAATCACAATTTAGCAACAGCAATAGGATTACAATCCAGTGACGAAATTGTTGGGAAAACGGATTACGATTTGCCCACCACCAAAGAACAAAGCGATACCTATAGAGAAGATGACCGTTGGGTAATTGAAACAGGGAATCCCAAACTCAATATTGAAGAAACACAAACTCTTTCAGATGGGCAAACCCGCATTTTATCTACCAATAAAACCCCCTTAAGAAATAAAGCGGGTGAGATTTATGGAGTATTAGCAATTTACTCAGACATTACGCGACAAAAAGAATTAGAGCAGTCTTTAGAAGAAGCTAAAAATAAAGCAGAAGCCGCAAGCTTAGCTAAAACTGAGTTTATCGCTAACATGAGCCATGATATTCGCACTCCTCTAAGTGGGGTGGTCGGCATGTCAGAGTTATTGGAAGAAATTGCTATTAACGAACAACAAAAAGAATATGCGCAGTCCATCAATCAGTGTGCTGAGCAGTTGTTAAGTTTATTAAATGGCATATTGGACGTGGTTTCTGCTGATAATGTGAATGAGAATGATATTCACATTGAGAATTTCGAATTAAAAAATTGTTTGCAAAGTCTTATAGATCTTGAGCGGCCTTCAACCTCCTTAAAAGGCTTATTCTTAAATTTAGATATCGATAAAAGAACTCCTGTTTTTTTATTTAGTGATCGTACTAAAATACATCGAATTTTATTAAATCTATTAGGCAATGCTATCAAGTTTACTAAAGAAGGCGGCGTAACAATCCAGGTAGATTGCATGAAAAAGGAGAAGGAATTTACTACGCTTCGTTTCTCAGTTAAAGACACCGGTATAGGCATAGCACAAGATAAACTTAAAAAAGTATTCCAACGTTTTTATCGTGTTGAGGCTTCCTATAAAGGTGTATATACCGGCCATGGATTGGGATTACATATAGCGCAAGTATATGCCAAGCTGCTAGGCAGTAAAATTAACGTAGAAAGTGAAGAAGGCAAAGGCACTACCTTTTATTTCGATTTAAAATGTAAAATCGGTGGAAACCCGAACCGCGACCGTAAGGAAGCGGAGAACTTAGATGTAAAAGTCCAAAATAAAAAAACTAAAATTACAAACGAAACTACTTCTACAAATGCTCCCACCATTTTATTAGTAGAAGACAATGCCATAGCATTAAAAATGGCAGAAATTTTTGCTTTGCGTGCAGGTTTTCAACTCTCTACTGCAATTGATGGGACAACCGCTTTAACTTTAGTGAAAAAAAATAACTTTTCCTTAATTGTTACAGATATTGGTTTACCGGACATTTCAGGATTACAACTTACCCAATTAATTCGTGAATGGGAAATGCAAGAAAACAAAAAATCTATTCCTATTATTGGCCTAACTGCTCATGTGGGTGATGAGGCGAAAGAAGAATGTATACAAGCAGGTATGAACGATGTCTTTTCCAAACCGGTCAATTTAGAAATGATGCAAACCATTAAGCAATATCTTCATCCTGAAGAATCAAGTGATAAAAATAGTAGTGACGTTCCTTTACTTGGAGCGGATTTACCAAATACAGAAAAAGAGCTATTCGCAATTGAACAATACCCACTAATTGATATGAAATCAGGAATACAAAACTCTGGTAATGAAGAATTGCTAAAACAAATGTTACTACTTATGGGTAACCAAGAGCTGCCTAAGGATGTAGAAGCATTAAAAAACTCTTACAAGACTAAAGATTGGAATGCGGTTGAAAAAATAGCGCACAAAATGAAAGGTGGAGCTATATACATTGGTACAATACGCATGAAGTTTGCATGCCAGTTTTTAGAGCGCTATATCAAAGCAGGAAACGTCACACTGAGAGAACCACTTTATGAGCAATTGTTAAAAGTAGTAGAGGAAACAGTAGCGGCCATAAACGCGACCGCATCCCCAATAATTTCTTAATATAAGTTGGGCCGACAGGCCCAACACACATTTATATTTATTATGCAAATTTATACTGTAAACCAACGAGTATGGAATCTATAGTTGGGTTCATAGTATTAATGTTGGCATTAAATGCAGGGGCAGTTACTGATTGCAATAAGCTAACGTTGTATTTTTGCTCAGAACCGAAAGCATGCATCCAGGAAGCGGTTACTGATAATTGCTCATTAATGTGGTAAGCACCACCTAATTTAATTAATGGTAAGGCTTCTGTTTGGCTTGATTTGTTAGAAATGATTCCAATTAAATCAGAATCCAACAGGGATTCGTTAATACGCACATTTAAACGTGAATTTTGAATCAAAGCACCTGCTTTAAAAAATAAATCGTAGCTTGGCTGTGTGTACATTACGCCAGCTAAAACGTCAAACCCGTTTTGTGAAGACTTTATATCAACGCCGTTTAAATTTACCGTGGGTAACCCGGGAACTGAAAGCACACCACTAAAATCAGTTTTGCCATAATATCCCCAACCAATTTCACCGGTAGTAGAGAACGTATCGTTGAGAGGATAAATTAATCCAGTAGAAATACGGCCGCTCCATCCTTTTTCGCTATCATTCGTACGAATACGTAAAGTATCGACGACGTTAAAGTCGAATCCGTTCAATTGGCTCCAAGTATACCCGCCCTCAATACCTACAAAAGGACTAACGGTAGCAGTTTGAATTGGACCCATTGTTCCAGCATAAACACTAGAAGATAAAGCTATGGTTAATAAACCCATATTTACTACGGTTTTTTTCATTATTGTTACCTCTTATTATTTTCATGCGATTAGCATGTTTTTATCATTTACTTTTCCCAGAAAGGGCCAAAGTTTGCAGGGTGCAATGATCTTTTTTTAATCAATCTCACAATGCGGGGCGCAGTATAAATGATATTTAATCAAGAAGCCAACTTTATAATTTTTCAACAGGCATGATCGTCATGTCATGTAATCGCCAGTGAAATTTTTCAAGTTTTTCACGGAGTAAATCTATTTTTGCTGTGGGAACATCTTTCGCTTTAGGCAGGATAAATATATCACCAAAAAAAACATGGCCTTCATCACGTACTCTTATTTTTGCTTCTTTTACCCAACTTTCCTCTTCCACGATTTTTTTGATTTGAGCGATTAAAGGATCTGTTTTGTTATTACCAATATTCTTGGGAATCTCGTCTAGCAGGTCTAAAAGAGATTGTTTTAGATTACTATACCCATCATTTAGGATACTCAGAGAAATAAGTAAAGCAGCTACAGCGTCCGCCCACCAGAAACCGAACCCGATACCTATTAATCCAACAATGCTCGCAAAGCCACTCGTCCAGCTGGCTTTATTCATTTTTGAATCTGCAAATAATATTTTGTCGTACAGACTCTTAGCTAATGGAATCTTTATATGACCGAGTATCGTTGATGGTATGCTAGACCAAAGTAATGCCAGGAACATAATATAACCTAACCAAATGGGAGTATCCCCTATAAAAATTGTGGTAATGGTAGGGTGTTCTAATTTGATTAAGGCAGTTAATCCATCTATAAGTAAGTACAGGCCAAGGATAAATAAGGAAAGCGCGCTAGTAAGATAAGCCAAATTGACTATGCGGTGAAAACCATAAGGAAAATTTCTGGTAGCCTTCCAACGCACTATTCTAGTTGAGATCAGGAAAGAAAACGGCGGTATAATTCCTAGTAGATCTTGCAACCATACGGTCTTCATGGCTTGCGAATTCGACATCACAATAAAAGTGAATATGGCGCTAGAAATCATATAAAAAAAACTAATCCATTGATACCTGATAGCCTTCTGGTAAATATGCTCAATGTCTTTGGGAAATTCTAAAGTCTTAGAAATATTGGTCATTCTTTTCCTTGAACTGAACAATAAATTCATTCACATATTTAAGCCAAGCATTCTCCCCCGGAGGAAGCGCTAGTACAAACTTTTCCTTTTTATGAATAAAAAAGGGCGTGGTGAAAGCTAGCTTATCCTTCCAGGGTGAGTTTTCTTTGATACGGCAAACAACTACTTGTAATTTGTTTTCTTCTAATTTTTCAAAAAGAACTTCTTGCAAATCGCTTTCCCAGGTTACAGTGGCATCCAGCGTTTGAGACAATGCATTAATCAAATCTTTTTCTTTTAGTACTAATTCATCAAACGGCCCACCACACCACCCTACCTTCATTTTCTTTATCATTTCGATTTTTTCTAACGTTTTATCAGGATCGGCGGGAAACTGACAGGCTGATAAAAAAAAGAAGGTAATGAATAACAATGAAAGCTTACGTATCATTTCAATCCCTTGGGGCCGAGTTAATTCTGTATTCCCACGCAGAGTAAGGCAAGCTACCTTATGCTTCTTTTGAGTAAAGAGCTACTCCATTTCCTTCGCTATCTACAATCAAGGCTCGATGACCATAAGGGCCTATTTGCTCTTTTTCTTTAATAATTTGTGCCCCTGCCTTTCTTGCTGCTTCAATCGCTGCGTCTAACCGCCCTTCGACATTTAAATAAACTAAAGGGCCACTTTGAGACGGTTTACGATCAGGCATTTCGCAAAGACATCCTGAGACATTCGTTTCTACATGCGGTAATAATCCAAATTTATATCCATGTTCATCAAAAAGTTGCACAGGTTGTGCCAAGACAGCGCTATAAAAAGAGATGGCTCGTTCTAAACTATTACAAGGGATATCAACCCAGCAGAAAGTATTTTGCATAATGTTTCTCTTAGTTAAAACAAAAATACTAGCATGAGGAAAATAATTTGCTAACAAAAAACTAAATTACTGGCGTAGAAATAACTCTGTCTGTGGGCTCTTTGGAATTTTTACTAAACAAGGCTGCGCATAGCATGAGAATACCAGTGAAAATTCCTGCTATTAACAAGGCGATTGCTATTTTATGTGTAACAGCAATAGCCGGAACTACCAAGGCGGTAGCGAGCAACATACCGCACCCTAACTGTACCATACGCATGCAATAACTATTTTGGCCTTCTGATTCGTTAAAAGGTTTTTTGTGGGGCTTAAAAAGAGAACTACTTAAAGAGGGGTCTACGGCAAGAGTCGTTACATTTAATACCCGCAATAATTCAGTACTTAAAGAACCAAAGGGCTGTTTTCTTACATAAACTGTACCAGTATTTGCTAAAGATACTAAATTAGCTAGACAATGGAACCAACAGGTGACTGTTCCTATAGGCTGTTGAATTCCGGGAATAAAACTGATTTTATTAGCATGTATACGCAAAAAGGGATTGTTATCTATGTCGAGCTGGGCGGTCACTCCCTTTCCTTGCTGTGTACGCGAGTCCGTAATAATTATTTGTTTCAGTTCACCTTTTTCATCTAAAAAAGCGCACAGAGCATGCCAATGCGCACGATCGGTTTGATAGAGTCTCATATGACAAATAACTGCATTGGGAATCTTTTGCGAAATCTGAGCAGCAAACTCATCTTTTTGTTCCCAGACAGAAGGATCAACTCCGCTTATGTAAGTATCACATGAAAATTGCGGTTTTGCAGCGAAAGGAGGACTTTGCGGCATTTTTTCATGCAATTGAAAGAATAATTTATGAAGAGCTTCGGAGGTGGTTAAGCCTTCAAAAGTGTCCTCAAAACCAAGAGGTTGATGTTGATATAATACTTGTAAGAGTGAAGGCACAGAAATTACCGACAGACTAAAATTAATTCATTTTAATCTTTTTGTATATATCTAGTCAAAATAGTTTTCAATAAATTTATTTAATTAGCTTGAAATGGCATGATTGACCTTAGCGCATCCTTCAGTTACCTTTTTTCAATGCTAATCAAATACCAGCCACTTTAGTTGAAATGCGCATCTCATGGAGAGGAAATGAAAAAGAGTTATTTAATTATCCTATGTTTAGGGTTCCACACTTATGGGCTGGCAAAAACCTTAAGCTCTTTTGAAACTGCCACCTGGGTCAGTACGTTAAGTGCAGGTTTTGTCTGGGCGAATCCCGGGGAAACACAAAGCTTTTCCCTAGCCCCACAAATTGAAAAAACATACTTTGCCATTAATTCCTTCCATAGGATGCCTGCGGCCGCTATTTTTCTGGGTAAACAAAAAACGCTTACTGATAGATTGTCTGGTCAATTCGGTTTAGAAGCAGCGTATGCAGGGGATGCGGAACCAAAAGGCCAGATTTGGGATGACGCAGATCCTATTTTTAATAACTATACATATAATTACAAAATAGAACATGCTCACTTAGCCCTGAAAGGTAAATTACTCATTGAGAATAGCTATATAGTAATTCCCTGGATAAGTGCAGGTATTGGCGTGGCTTGGAACCACGCCTACTACTTTGTAAATCAGCCTATTATTTCTGAGGCATTAACCAATCCTGACTTTACTAACCGCACTACCACGAGCTTTACTTATAATCTGGGGATAGGTTTTCAAAAAGGGATGAGCGAACATTGGCAGTGGGGGTTAGGCTATGAATTCGCCGACTGGGGGAAAAGCCAGCTAGGCCGTGCTCCTCAACAAATCTTAAATAGCGGCATAAAACTTAACCATTTATATACTAACGGGGTATTATTTAATCTTAGTTATATTGCTTAATTCCAGCAGTAAGAGTTCTTCCAAACTAAAGAAAAGCAAAACCATCCTCAGGCATTGCCTTTATTCCACAGTTTGGATATGTGCGTTTGTTAACTCACCATATAGCTTGGATGATTTAACCAACAAGGAGCATCCCCGCAGCAGCGGGATCATTATCATCAAAACGTGTTTCTGGTTTAAGAGGAGGTTTACAACTTTGCTGTACCCCAAAGAAATGCATTTTTCCTTGATTTAATATTTGAGGAAGGACTGGCAAGTCTTCTGGTTTCTTTTTGCAAATTGGATTTTCTCTAATGCGTAATAATTCTGCTTTGGAATAAACTAATCTTGTCATTTTTTTAAATTTACTGATTACGAATTAGTCATTATAGCCCTAATTAAGAGAAAATTGCATCGATCAACCTAAATTCGGCAGTTGAATCGTAGCGAAAGAGACTAATTCAGTGCAGCAGGCTTTCATAGTAGATTCAACTGCCGAATTTAGGTTTAATTACTGTAAATAGGGGAAGTCTTCTAACAATAATCTATGTACTTTTTCTAATGATTCACGGTTATTAATAATTAACAGGACGGTATCGTCACCTGCGATAGTGCCTAAAATACCTGAAACCGTTGGTTCGTTCATACTAAACGATACATATTTTCTATCAATATAATAAGCCAAACTGCTGGCATTCCCCGGATGGGTTTGTAAAACCATCAACCCAAAATCAGAAATTTTTATATTAAGGACAATAGGCAAACCAGGCTGGTTATAATCAATTACTTTATAAAAACCGCCCACTTTTGCTATTTTTAGTTTTTTTAAACGACGAGAAAGCGTTGCTTGCGGGATATCATACCCTCTTTTCTGTAAACTTTTTTGTAAATCACTTTGCTCTGCAATCATTTCAGCTTGAACAATTGAAACGATTAAATCATCAAGAAAAGATTGATGAGTCATACACTCAGTCCCTTTTAAATAAACATAAGAGTAGCAGTATATCATTGGTTTGATGTGTTTTATTTCAGACATGCGACAAACTAAATTAGTAACTTATATCTTCCCAGTGAGTAGCCCCCAGAAGTCTTTAAGCCCGTCAGCTTGATAAAAAGGAATTACTTCATTTTTTTCTGTCCATTCATTTCCTTACATTCTTTACAAATTCCTTACAAAGTTTACAAAAACATTTCATAGTTAATAATTCCTTAATAATTTATGTTTATTATGGCCTGGATTTCAACAAAATGAGGTTAAAATAATGCGTATTCTTCAACATTTGAAAGATGGATTAACCAAAATGTTTGGTACTGGAACAGGATCTGTTAAAAGCTCCGTGCAAGACTTTGTAGGTGACTTTGTAATTAGGAGCACCGTTAATCGTCTAAAAAGCGGCATTTTGAGCTATTTGGGTGAGAACACAGCAACCCCGCCTGCGAGTCCTACAGCACAAGAAGATCAATCTGTTGATACGGCTGTCACAGCTCCTGGTGAACAAGGTAGCCATACTTTAATGAGTAAACTTATGGCTAACTTATCAGAACCAGTAAAAAAAGCAGCCAAACAAATGGTAGAGCAAGCAGATAATACCCTTTTAAAGGTTGGAGGCGAAATAGCAGAAGGCCTCAAGCAAACAGCAAGAGAAAAGGTAGAAAAAATCAATGCCGATGATGTGTTATTAAGTTTAGCGCGTATTTTAAATGCAAGTTCTGAACCAGCAAAAGCAGATCAAGTGCAGAGTAATCCCCAGATGAATATAGAAGCAGCCAAACAATTCTTTGGTTGGGCTTTATTGGTCATTGGATTGTTACTTATCGCAAATGGCTTAGGTGATATGGCGCAGCAAGAAAAACTTCGGGATGAGGTACAAGAACCACAAAGAGAACCTGCATTAGCTTTCTAATTTGTAGGAGAGCAGAAGAAATTCTGCTCTCCTGTATATACGTAGCAGAATTAATGACGCGTTCCGGCTACCTTCTCATTTAATAGTTCATTCACATCAATTTCCAATTCTCTTGCAATTTTTTCCATGTGGCTGAAATCAGAATAGTTCCCCTTTAAAATTGCTTCGACGGTAAAGCGAGGAATATTAAAAAGCTTTGCACACGCTTGTACCCGCTCTGTCATTAAACAAGGAACTCCTATTTCATCTAACTCTCTATTCAAACGTTCAGCAATTTTTTTATTGTGCATGATAATCTCCCTTTCTTTTCTTTTAGTCTAATAAGGGAAGATTAAGAATTTATTAACACTAAAAAGAAAATTTAGCAGCCAAGAGAATAAGAATTTATACCTTGTTCATCTTGCTGTTTACTTGCCTTGACAGCAAAAAAAGGTAGTGAAAAAGTACTTTTAACCTCTTCTTGCTGTTTTATTATTTGACATGCATGTTTAATGAGGCTTTCATCTACAGCCAAAATCTGAATGCGCAAAGGTGAAAATGAGTTTATAAATACAAACGAATCACCAATTCTATTATAAAAAAGATGGATACATTCATGGTGGCTTACTTTTGCAGTAACTACTACATAGTTTTTCCCCAAGGTGCAAGGCCTAATAATAACTGAGCCACTCTCATCGAGGTTTACCGAATCCACAAAATTTTCTGCTTGCGTCTTCGTTACGTTACGCCAATACAGCCTGTCAAAGTCATTTAAATAGATAAATGCATTTTGGGTGGGTCTATACGTAGAAGGGCTATCAAATACCTCGCTTTCCAGTTCCCTTAAATGGGGGAATGTATCGGGTTGTTCAGCCTTTAGTTCAGCCCAAATGGTTTTATATCCCTTCTCTTGAGCTCCTTTTATGTTATTTTCAGAGTCATCCACTAAAATCAGGTGCGAGCAATCTTGAAAATAATGTAATACATTCGCTAAATGTTGATTTTTATTAGCCGTTAGCGGGTTTTCTGGTAGCCAGGAGTCAATAAAAATTTCCTGCACCAATTCATTCGGCAATCCTATAACTTCACGCAAATAACGGGGAATAATTGCAGGGTAAGCATTAAACGATACAATAGCCAAAGGGAACTCATTTGCCATTTGACAAAATAAAGCACACCAACGTTCCTTGCCTCCACGGGGCGGTATATCCTTCACTAAATCCCATTGTTCATCTTCGGTTAAAGAACGCGCCAATGCCTGCTCTCTCTGACAGATAATATTATGGGTGTGTCCCAATACAATAGTGAAATCAAAATCAAGGCAAACAACAGCTAACATTTGTAAAATTCCTGGCAAAAGTGGCGACTTTAGCAAGAATGAAAATAAATTTAAATCGGCAGTAAAATACATGAGGTGGAAAAAGCGCTAAAATCATCTGCAAACTCCTTCTATTATTCTTGTGCACGTGAGGATTTTAGGCATGAAGTTGCACTCTAAATCTTTCTTTTTTACTTTACCAATGCAAGATAGAATGAAGAGCCGCAATATTTAACAGAGATAGATTATGAAGACTGAAAAACTTTTTTCCTATGGAACGTTAAGATTAGAGTCCGTACAAATTGGTAATTTTGGCCGAAAACTTACTGGTGAATCAGCCACTCTACCAGGATTTTCTCTTTCTCATGTTTCTATTCAAGATCCCAATGTAGTTAACCTTAGTGGCGAAGCGGTACATCCTATAATTACACCCACAGGCAATCATGCAGACGAGGTCAAAGGCATGGTATTTGAGCTTTCTTATGAAGAATTATTGAAAGCAGATAGTTATGAAGTGGACGATTATAAAAGAATCAAAGCCCCCCTTGCTTCCGGTGAACAGGTATGGGTGTATGTAGCTAAAGGTTTCCCCAATAGAAGTGACATATAGTGTATATCAAGGTTATATAGCTCCATTTTGTACTCATTGAAAAAATATTGGGCACATGATAGTATCTTCTCCCTATATTAAAAGCTGTCAGATAAATTAAAATGAATCTCACCTCTAAATTTTTGAAAGATCTTAAAGAAATCCCGGTTGTATTAAATCCAGAACAAAAGGAAAGATTAAGCGGGCTCTACCAAGAAGCACCCTTGCATGGCCAAGATGCTACAAAGCAATTCTTGTATTTATTGAACACTTTAAGTGCTTACCCTGCTTTCCGATGCTTTCAGGTTTTCCTGGCTAGCATTGCAGAAAAATGGGATACCACCCCACCTTCTACTCAGATAGCTTGTCTTACGGATTTAAAAATTAAACTAGAAGTTTTATGGTGTACTATCCAAGAAAATCCTCAGCTTTTGAGTCAACAAGACGCTAGTAATTTTAATGATTTACAATTCGGCTTATGTATTGCTGAAGGCTATCGCTCGGCGATGGAGCTTTTTGATCGCATATTTTCTGTTCGCGGTGTAGATGCATTTGCTATTAACCAAAAAAAGAACTATCTCTCCCAACTCGTGGCCAATTTTCTGCGCACACGTCCTTCGGATTTGGACGTCACGCAAGGAATGGAAACGCACTACGGCGCCATGTTTTATAATTTAATATGCGAAGAATTTGGTCTTTTAAAAATGCAGGATGTGTATGCACCAGACCCGCGGAGGATTTCTCCCGATGTTATTAGCCAATTTCTGCAATATGCTACAGAGCAAATGACCAATGGCCATTTGCTTGTCGAGATTTGTGTAAGTAATTTTCGTAAAAAACTCCCCCATCACCTACAGGATTTAACTCAAGAAGAGCAAACTGAATTGTTTAAACATTTTTCCTCGACGAATAGCGGAGCAAAACAAGGGTATCTTTGGGCTTTATATCCTGATTTTCGTTCTTTAACCTTCCGCGATTCTGTTGATAAAGATCACGTTTTTGGTCTTTTATGGACTTATATCCTCTTAAAAGAAGGCTGGGCCGAGGAAGTCTCCCCTATGGCTGAGGAACAAACGGTCTATTGCTCACAACATTTAATTGCCGAAATCGATGAAAGTATGGGATTTGAGGCACTTAAGCCCATGTCTGCTCAAACTTTTATCAGCCACATGCCGCAATTTTTAGAAAGAATAGCAGGGATCCCCGGACATACCTTATCACAGTTTTCTTTTACAGACGTCCTGGCGTTTTATCAAAAGAGCTTGGAAATATATCCTTCTTCTGAAGCAGTTGCCAAGAGCGCTTTTTTTCTTGAACTTTTATTAGAACGTAACCTTTCACCATCGGAACAAGATAATTTATTCAGGGTAGCACCTCTCCCCCTCAGACTTTATTTAGAAGTAATTATTAAAAAAAATCATTCTTGCTTATTAAATAAACTTCTTGAATCTTGTCACCCCTTCGAAAGAAAGCAAATTATGGCAATTCGCTTGCAAACACCAGGCTCCATAATGCCTGAAGATACACTTTTACAATTCGCACTCAAACATAATGCTCTCGATTGCGCGGTTATATTATTGCAAGAAATGGAAACACTATTTCCTACGTCCAGTTTTTTAGTGGCCGATAGTAAAGGGGTAACTGCATTTTTGGAGGCTATAGCTATCAATTCACCGCAATCAGAACCCATTGAAACCCAATTTTTCCAACGCTTAGAGGCTATGGATACTACAACCAGGGAGAAGTGCCTTGATAGAGCGATTTCTCCATTTTTACTTGCCAGTAAAAGAGGCAATCTCAGGGCTTTAAAAGAAATGTATCGACTGGGCGGAGTTTATGGCCCACCCACAACATTGAATACCGCCGCCTTAGCAGGACAACTACATTGTGTGCAATACTTATTACCCATTTTTCTAACCCAAAGTAATGATGCCTTAGCCAGAGACGCTCTGAGAGGCGGCAACATAGCCTGTATTCTTGCTATTTTTGAGAAGCGAGAAGTAAATATACTCGATGAGCGTTATCAGAGCGTTTATTGGGCTTTCGGTTATGCGCACTTTCTGGGCGAGCAAAAATTTGCTCAAATCATTGATTGTTTTCAAAAAATCAAACCTGATTTCTCTATTCCTGCGGAAAAATTAAATGAGTTGGCAAAAACAATTAGTATCTCTGCAAGAATTTTAAACATACTTTTTGAAAAAAAGGTATGTGATCCGTTTGAACTTTTTTCTTTTTATTTAACGTATAAGAAAACCGCGGAGCTTACACCTGACGAAAGTATGTTTTTTAGTAAACTTCTCTCGACTTTCTCGCAAGAGCAGCTGATAGATGCTTGTCCTATAGTAAGACAGAACCAACGATGGGTACTGTTTAGTACAATTTTAGAGCGGCTGCAGCAGAGTAAATTACCCTCTAAAAGACTGGAAAAGCTTATCACCTCACATGCCATGCTTGAAAACGCGCTGGAAAATAATGAAA